>JAZSQX010000219.1:0-5596 GCA_045538235.1 Eubacteriales bacterium | reverse complement strand
ACCTTGGCGTTCAGCAAAACCGTTCCTTCCCCGTTACACAGAGCGGAGGAGGTGGTATAATTGCTGGTGTCGATGCCGAGGAAAAGAAGGTCAGGCTTCATGTTCGCCGTCTGCCATTCCCAGATTCCGGGCAATCTTATTGAGGATTCCGTTGACAAAAGCGGGCGCGCCGTCCTCGTCGTACACCTTGATCAACTCCAGCGCTTCGTTGATGGCAACCTTCTTCGGAACATCCGTGAAGGTCATTTCGTATACCGCCAGCCGAAGCACCGTGCGGGTTGCCGTGGACATACGGGACAGCTTCCATTTCAGGGAAACGGCTTCAATCTGGCTGTCGATTTCATCGAGACGAGCGCAGACTCCGGCAAAGAGTTCCGCCATAAAGGGGGCATCCTCATATTCGCTGTTTTCGATAAAGAAAGAATAAAATGCCTCCGCTTCGGCATCCTGCTGGAAGTCCTTTGCAAACAACATTTTGAACGCGGCTTCGCGGCAGGCGCGGCGTGAAAGCTTGGTTTTTTCAGACATGGTCATTCTCCGTATTGTAGCGCGGATAGAATTTCCGGGAAACTCCACCCAGCATTTGTTTTTTTGCATACACCATCATTATAATATATTATTCCGCTCCTGTCAATGGATAATAAACCAAATATTCATTAATTTTATTCATTTATGCATGGCATCATGCCTCTTTTCGAATTTCACCGCTCTTTGATTCTGCGGGACGGCACCGTTCTCCCCAAGGATTTTATCCGCCACGACAGGTTTTGCAGAAAATTGCCGCAGAAGCGTTGATTTTTTCCCGATTTTGTGTTATGCTATCCCTATCACACCACACAGGAGAATCCTATTTCATGAAACTCTTTCCTCTTTTCAGACACATCATTTCCCGGGGATGCGTATTCTTCACTTTTTCCTTTATCGGTCTGTACCTCCTTGGGCTTACGGTGAACGAGGGCTGGATCCCCACCTTCCGGATGACCCTCTGTCTTCTTTTGTTCTGTTTCCTTCTGGCTGCCGCCAATCGATTTCTCTTCTCTTCCCTTTTTGTCTTCCCCCTGCGGCTGCTGATTCATTATGTTATCACCGCCGTCCTATTCACGGTTGTCTTTATCTACTGGGGAACCGCAAACGGCAACGGCGGAATGGCGCTTACCATGATTCTGGTCTACACCTTTGCCTACGTCATCGCCGCCGCCCTCATCGCGGCTGTCCGCTACGTGGTGGGGGAAATGGACAAATCCAAAAAGACGTACAAAAATGTACTGAGCGGCAGTGGGGATAACGATGGCTACACGCCTCAGTTTGGAGAAAACAAGTGATGGAGATGCAAATTATTGCTCACGTCCATACGGATTTTCCCGAGAAATTCGGTCTTCCGAGACAGAGCGGCGTGGTTCCCTCCCTGTCGGGTGTCGTGGTATTCGAAAAGGAATACGCCGTTGTGGAAGCGGTGCGGGGGCTGGAAGAATACTCCCATCTTTGGATTTTATGGGGCTTTTCCTCCGGTTTTGCTTCCGCGGATGAAGAAACCCCACGCACCTGGTCCCCCACGGTTCGACCGCCACGGCTTGGTGGAAACCGACGGATGGGCGTATTTGCCACCCGATCCCCCAACCGCCCCAATCCCATCGGTCTTTCCTGTGTAAAGCTGGACAGCATCCACACAGAAAACGGTCAGGTGGTGCTCCATATTTCCGGCATTGACATGATGGACGGCACGCCCGTTTACGACATCAAACCATACCTCCCCCACGTGGATGCCGTTCCCGATGCGGTCGGTGGATTCGCCTCTGCGGTAAACGGTGCGCGGCTGACGGTGGAAGATCCTGCCGATGCCCTTGCTGTCTTCCCGGCAGATAAAAAAGAAGCCCTCCTTGCGGTGCTGGGGGAAGATCCCCGCCCTTCCTATCAGGAGGATCCCAGCCGGATTTACGGGTTTCCCTATGCGGGGCGGGAGGTTCATTTCCGGGTGGAAAGCGACGTTTTGATCGTCTGCGATACCCAGCCCATTCCGTAAATTCCTTGTATAACAGTTTTAGGAGCAGATATGAGTACCAGTATTTTTGAAATCATCGGTCCCGTGATGGTGGGTCCCTCCAGTTCCCATACAGCGGGCATGGCACGCATCGGCATGATGGCACACCGCATTGCGGGATTTGTCCCCGCTCACGTTCGGATGCTTCTCAGCCCCGGTATGCGTCAGACTTATCGGGGACACCGCTCGGACGTTGCCATTCTCGGCGGGATTCTGGGCAAAAAAGAGGATGCAGCAGATCTGGCAGATTCCCGCAACCAAGCCCAGGAAAGGGGGATGAAGACCGAAATTGCCTTCCTCGATGACGGACTCTTCCCGCCCAATACCGTGCGGCTGGACATGACATCCTCCGAGGGAGACGAAATCTCCGTCACGGGCATTTCCATCGGCGGTGGAAGTATGACGATCTGTGAGGTGGACGGGCACGCGCTGCGGCTGAATCCCGACTGCTTCCATCTTCTCCTTTGGGGGGACGTGCGCGGAATCTCCTTCCCGGGAGATGCGGAACTGACCCTGTCCCCCGATTTCGCCGCCGCCACTTTTGTCCGCCGCCCGGAGGAAGATTTTCTTGCCGCTCTCCGTGAGAATCAAAATCTCCGCCGATTCCGTCTGGTGGAGCCGGTTTTGTCGTATGGTGCTACGGTTTCGGAAAAGCGAAAGTTCTCCGAATGCACCGAGGCGATCGAAATTTGTCGAAAAGAAGGGATTCCCCTGGCACGGTTGGCAATTCTCTATGAAATGGATCGTTCCGGCTTGTCGGAGGAGGAAATCCGTACCCTTATGGCCAAGCAACTGGAGGTCATGCGCGGTTCCGTTCGCCGTGGCACGGAGGAAAAGAACCGGATGCTGTACGGACTCACGGGAGGCGAGGATGGAAAACGGCTTCTCGGCGCAGTTCGTTCCGGCACCACCATTTCCGGGGGAATTGTTCCGGAAGCGGTTGCCAAGGCGCTGGGGGTGATGGAGCACAATGCTTCTATGGGCTGTATCGTTGCGGCTCCCACAGCAGGATCTGCCGGCATCATTCCGGGATGTATGCTGACCATTCAGGAGCATCACGGCATTTCCGATGAACGGATTCTGGACGCCCTGTTCGTCAGCGCCATTGCCGGGGTGATCATGGCACACCGGGACGTGAGCTTTTCCGGCTCCGTGGGGGGCTGTCAAGGAGAAGTGGGCGTTCCCAGCGCCATAGCAGCCGCGGGGATTGCTTCCCTGTTCACGGACGATCCCGCTGTGATTTTCGAAGCTATGGCAATCTGTATGAAGAATCTGCTGGGGCTGGTGTGCGATCCCATTGCGGGACCCATTGAAGTCCCCTGCATCAAGCGAAATGCCGTGGGGGTAGCCAACGCCTTCATCTCCGCTGACATGGCGTGCGCTGGAATCACCAGTTACATCCCGCCGGATCAGGTCATCGATGCGCTGATCGACATTCAGCACCGACTCCCTGCCGAACTCCGCTGTACCGTGACGGGAGGACTGGCGTGCACCGAAAAAGCCGTCTGCCTCCGCCGGGATCTGGCAAAGGAACTGGAAGAAAACTGACAATCAAACAAAGCAAAACAGGACTGTCTCATCGTGCATCGTCTCGAGAAAGCAGTCCTGTTATTGATTTTGCCTGTTGCTTATTCCAGAATATTGGTGGTGATATAGTCCACGCCCCAGCGGATGAGCTCCTCTGCTCGTGCGGGATCGTCCACCGTCCAGCAGTTTACTTCGACACCAAGGTCATGGCACATTTTTACCCGTTTTTCCGTAAGGGCACCGTGGTAAATATCCAGTCCCATCTTCCGCTCTGCCAGCATGGCGGGATACGAATCGTTCCAGTCGCCTGCGAGGAACTGGCACGCCTGATGGGGCTTTGCCTTCTTCACCAGATCCAGATTGGTGATATTGAAAGCGATGAAGCAGGTTTTCGTGAGATAATCGGCGTCGGCGAAAATCTTCACAATCTCTTCGATCTCTTCGTAGGTGAAATTGGATTTCAGCTCCGGCACGCAGATTTTCTCGTATTTTTTGCAGATTTTCATGTACTCGTAAGGGGTGGCAAGGCGTACTTCGCTCCGGTCGGTCTGGCCGTCCACATCCTTCAGGGTCAGCGCCCGAAGCTGTGCCATTGTGGACTGCTCCACCACCAGATCCACTTCGCAGATTCGTCCCGTTCTGCCGTCGTGGTTGCACAGATATTCATGGGCATCCGCAGTGCGCCAGATATCCGTTTCCACGCCGTAATAGGTGCGGTTCCCTGCCGCAATGAACGCCGCCGCCGTGTTCTCGCATTCCAGTCCGCTGACACCGCGGTGAGCAACAAAGCGGGTATGTCCCTTTTCGGGAATTTTGATGGTATTGGTTCGCATGACTCGTCTCCTTGGATCGTCGGCTCTCATCACCGGTTGCTTGTTACGATTATATCACAATCTGCAACGATTTGCTATAGATTCAATGAAAAAATTTCGGACAGTTCCGTCTTTTTTCACATTGATTTCCTTGCCGTTGTATGGTATAATAATTCTATCATCAATTCTCCATTATTTTAACGAGGTTTTTATGAAAGCAGTTGTTACCGTTATCGGCAAGGACAGGGTGGGAATTCTGTCAAAGGTCAGCACCGTCTGTGCGGAATATAACGCAAACGTTCTTGACGTGACCCAGTCCGTTCTGCAGGAGCTTTTCACCATGGTTATGCTCATTGATATTTCCGATCTTTCCTCTGAATTTCTCCAGCTCCAAAAGGCTCTCTATGCCCTGGGTGAGCAGCTCGAAATGAAAATTCTCGTCATGCACGAGGATATTTTCAATTCCATGCACCACATCTGATCCGAGGTTCGAATATGCTGAATACAAAAGACATTCTGGAAACCATCCACATGATCGACGATGAGAATCTGGATATCCGCACCATCACTATGGGGATTTCCCTACTCAGTTGTATGGACAGCGATATTCATCGATCCTGTGACAAGGTATATGAAAAAATCTGCCGTCTGGCGGAACGTCTGGTTCCCGTGGGCTGCGAAATTGAAAATATGTACGGCATTCCGATTATCAACAAGCGGCTGTCCGTCACCCCCATTGCCATGCTGGCAGCGGCATCCGGAGGCGATCCCGTACTCTACGCAAAGACGCTGGAACGGGCTGCCACCACCGTTGGCGTCAACTTTGTGGGCGGTTATTCGGCTCTCGTACAGAAGGGCTTCTCCGCAGGGGACAGAGAACTGATTGAATCCATTCCGGAAGCTCTGGCAGTGACCGACCACGTTTGCTCTTCCGTCAACATTGGCTCCACCAAGGCAGGCATCAACATGGACGCTGTGGGCATGATGGGCGGCATCATCCGTCGCGCGGCGGAACTGACAACGGGCAAGAACTGCATGGGTGCGGCAAAAATCGTCGTATTCTGCAATGCTCCCGAGGACAACCCCTTTATGGCAGGTGCCTTCCACGGTGTGGGTGAGCCGGACTGCGAAATCAACGTAGGTGTATCCGGTCCCGGTGCCGTTCGCAGTGCGCTGACAAAATGCCCAAACGGCGACCTGACCGAGGTAGCGGATGTGA
>JAZSQX010000103.1:0-3458 GCA_045538235.1 Eubacteriales bacterium | reverse complement strand
ATGACACATTCATTCAAACTCTTCTCCACCCTTCGGCAGTTTATGAAGGGACTCCCGGCTGCCTCGGCTTCCCTGCCTGCACGATGCCGTTCGTATGCCAACCGCCATCCCGTCCGCTTTCTCATTTTCTGGGCGCTGTGCCTCAATCTCATTCTGGAAATTCTCGGGCGCCATTCCCTGATAGCAGGCGTAGGCTTTCTCGTTCTCCATCCCTATCTCTTCTGCTATAATTCCCTGATTCTTCTCTTCACCCTTAGTTTCACCGCTCTCTTCCGGCGGCAGATTTTTGTGCTGTCCACGGTCACGCTGACCTGGCTCACCTTTGGGGTCACAAACTGCGTCCTTCTGGCGATCCGAAGCAATCCCTTCTCCGCCATCGACTTTTCCCTTCTCATTTCCTGTCTGCCCATTATCAACATTTACCTCGCGCCGTGGCAGCTGGTGCTGGTATGTGCGGCGCTCCTTCTGGCGGTGGCATTTCTGGTGCTTCTGTTCTTCCGTTCGCAAAAGTATCCGCGTGCTCTCAAGCGAGGGGTTGCCATTGTACTGATTCTTGCCGTCCTCTTGACCGCGGCTTCCTTTCTGTCATTCGGAGTAGGTGGGGTTTCCTCCCGCTTTGACAATCTGGCAGATGCGTACCTGGACTACGGATTTGTGTTCGGCTTTTCCATGAGCGTTCTGGATCGTGGAATCGACCGCCCCGACGACTATTCCGGGGATATTATCGACAGCCTTTTGGAAGAAATCCAGGAAAGTACCTCCGAAACCATCATCCCGGGAGAAACGCCCGTCACCAATGTGGTGTTTGTTCAGTTGGAATCCTTCTTTGACGTGAATCGGCTGGCGGACGTTACCTTCTCCGAAAATCCCGTCCCCATTTTCACCGCGCTGAAAGAAACCTGCTCCAGCGGCTACCTGACCGTTCCCACCATCGGCGCCGGAACGGTGAACACGGAGTTCGAAATTCTCAGCGGCATGAGCATCGAATACTTCGGTGCCGGCGAATATCCCTACAAAACCATCCTGCGGGAAACCACCTGCGAAACCGTGGCGTACAATCTGAAGTCTCTCGGTCTTACTGCCCACGCCATTCACAACAACACGGGCACCTTCTACGACCGCCACAAGGTCTACGCTTCTCTGGGATTTGATACCTTCACACCCCTCGAATACATGAACGGCGTGGAATACAATCCCCTCGGCTGGGCGAAGGACAAGGTTCTCGTTTCCCAGATCCGCGCCTGCCTGGACAGCACGGAGGGAAGCGATTTTGTGTTTGCCGTGTCCGTTCAGCCTCACGGGCGTTACCCGGACGACACGGAGCCCACGGAATCCGGCGTATACGACACCGTCACCCTCTTTGAAAGATTGTTTGGAAAGGATGAAAAAGACAACGTCATCCACGGCGGGCACATGACGGGCAATGTGGAAACCACTCTGACAGCGGATGAATTTGCCTCCCAGCGGATCACCGTTTCCGGTATTGATGATGCCAGTCTTGCCGCCCAGTACCGCTATTACGTGAATCAGCTGTACGAGACGGATGCCTTTATCGGGGCGCTGATCGCAGAGTTATCTCTCTCGGAAGAGCCGGTGATTCTGGTTCTCTACGGGGATCATCTTCCCTCCCTGGATTACACCGCCGAAGATCTGGCAGACGGCACGGATCCGTACCAGTCGGAATACGTAATCTGGAGCAATCGGGAACTGGAGAAGCGGGATGCCGATCTCACAGCTTATCAGCTTGCGGCGGAGGTTCTGAGTCGACTGGACATCCACGAGGGGGTGCTGACCGCCTTTCACCAGACCTATCGGGATCGGACGGATTATCAGACAATGCTGGAAATGCTGGAATACGATATGCTCTACGGTGACCAGAATGCCTGGGACGGCACCAATCCCTATGCTCCCACAAAGCTAAAGATGGGAGCCCTTCCCGTGACGGTGCTGAGCACGAAAAACATTGGCACCACCGCCTATATCCGGGGAGAAAACTTCACGCCCTTCTCCACCGTCATATTAAACGGCACAAAAAAGGACACGATCTTCTTCGACAGCCAGACTCTCGCCGTTGAAGACTGCGCCATCCTCCCAGGAGATGTTGTCACCGTCGTACAGGCAGGAACGGACAACGTGATTCTCAGCGAAACAGCTCCGTTTACCGCCGCACCTTGTGTTCGGCGACAATCGCAGTGGGAGCCCACCCCATCCCACACAAAAGGCACCGATTTTTGCTCGGTGCCTTCCTTGTTTTTCTCTTATCTGGTTCTCAGAACTCGACGTCTTCGTCCTCGTCGGTTACCAGGGGATGCTGGCAATTGGGGCAGATCACATCTTCGGGGTTGACGGTGTCATCAAAGAATACCTTGCCGTTGCAGCCAGGGCACATCGCGCAGTAGAATTCTTCTTCGTCGTCCTCGTCGTCGTAGTCTTCGTCCTCGTCGTCACAGCCGCAGCAGTCGCAGCAGCAATCGTCGTCCTCGTCACAGTCGCAGTCGCACTCGTCATCGTCGTACAGATACTCTTCCACTGCACCAAGATCCTCGTCCAACTCTTCGATGTATTCGCTCGCAACGTCCAGTTCTTCCTCGAGGGCTTCGATATCACCCGCCATTTGATCGCACAGTTCGACCAGAGCCGCGATGATCTTTCCTTCGGGAGTGTTCTTGTCCAGGCAAGCGCCTTCCATCAGACCCTTGATATAGGAGCTGTATTCCTTATTCTTCATGGCAAATTTCCTTTCTTTGATAAAGGAAGGCTGCCCGATGCGAGTAGCCTTCCTGATTTGTTCGATTTACGCTCTTTCCAGATACTCGGAGGTACGGGTGTCGATCTTGATCTTGTCCCCGGTGTTGATGAACAGGGGAACACGAATGGTCGCACCGGTTTCCACGGTAGCGGTCTTGGTAGCGCCGGTAGCGGTATCGCCGCGCACGCCGGGCTCGCAGTCCACGATCTCCAGTTCCACGAACATGGGGGGTTCTACTGCAAAGGGCTTTTCCTGATAGGAACGAATGTTACAGATCATTTCTTCCTTGACGAACTTGAAGTTTTCCCCGATGAGATCCTGTCCGATCGGAACCTGTTCGAAGGATTCCAGATCCATGAAGTAGTACAGATCGCCATCGTTGTACAGATACTGCATATCCTTCCGTTCAATTCTGGCATCGTTGTACTTATCGGTGGGGGAGAAGGTCTTTTCTACCACTGCCCCGGTGATCACGTTTCTCAGCTTCGTACGGACAAAAGCCGCACCCTTACCGGGCTTCACGTGCTGGAATTCGATTACCTGCATTACCTGACCATCCATGTCAAACGTAATACCGTTCTTAAAATCGCCTGCTACAACCATAGTCGTTACTATCCCGCATGACGGGATAATCTCCTTTCAATATTGAGAATAGGGTTTCATAATCATACAGTTTATTATATAATATTTCTGCCGTTTTTGCAAGAGG
>JAZSQX010000037.1:0-3607 GCA_045538235.1 Eubacteriales bacterium | reverse complement strand
AGGAATTTCTGGTTTTTTGCTTTGTCTAAGGCATCAGGATGCCCCCATCCCCCGCCGACACCGGAACCAGCGAATACGCCAGTGCCAGAGCGGCGAAGACGGGGAGGGCAATGACGAGAATTTTTCTCGTGAACAGGTACCAGTCCGAGGGATCGGCGGAGGTGACGTTTGCGCGCATCTGGATCCGCAGCTCCTCGAAAAACCAGTTGATCTTCGGAAAGGCGGTGTCCACGAAGGCGACGGCGAACAGGAGCAGTCCGATATAGGCGTACTCATTGGCGTGCAGCAGCAGAAGCGCCACCACCGACGCGACGATGCCCACCACATCCACCACCGCCATCACCCGATCCAGGGGAGTGAGTGCCAGGGGATCGTCCACGGAGGCGGCGGCTGCCCGTTTCATGGCCTCGTCCATCTCCCGCTGACGTGCCATGGCTTCTTTCTCGGAAATGGGCTCTCCCAAAACAGCACCGCATTCGATGCAGGTACGGTTTTCGTCCTTCTGTGGCGTGCCGCAGCTTTGACAAAATTTCATGGGTTCCTCCCGGAAAAATGTTTTTCGTCATTATAGCACAGTCTGGGGAAAAGCGCAAGAGGTGGGCGGGATTTTTCATCCATTTTTCACTTTCTGGGTACCGGGTGGGAGAAGCCCCATTGGATTCGGGAGGGGATCATGGGGATATGTGAAAATCGTTAAAAATGTTTGTATAAACATCGCTCTGACATGGTCAAGCACACAAAAAGGTGTGAAAAGGGCTCGATTTGAAAAAATAGCACTTGACAGATGGCGTTTTTTATGCTATTATGTATATAGGGCAAAGTTCCCTTCTGACAAAAATTACGGACTATGCGAACGACAGGCGATCGTGATTTCGCACCGAAAAAACGGAGAAATTATCATGGATATGTTTGAGTACTACGGTCTCTTCCGGGAAGAGTACAGCACTGACCGACTGACCGAAACCGAATCTACCGTCATCAACCACTTGTTTGATAAATATCTTCCCAAAGAGGGGAAGCTCCTTGACAACAGCGCGGGACTTGGCACCTTTGCCTTTCGTTTTGCGGAAAAAGGGTATCAGGTGACAGCGGGAGACCTGCTGATGGAGCACGTGGAAGCCATCAAGGCGGATCCCAGAGCGGAAAAACTGGAGAACATCTACTGCGCCAGCCCGAGAAATCTGTCCCAGTTTGAGAACGAGACGTTTGATGTTCTCGTGACCATGGGACCCATGTATCACATCCGCACCAGAGCGGAGAGAGAGATTTTCATCCGAGAAGCCACGCGGGTGCTGAAGCCGGACGGATATATCGCCTTTACCTATATGACGCCCATGGCAATGACCATCGGTCAGTACTTCAACGCCATGCGTACATACGATAACAGAGAAAGACTGAAGGCATACCGGAAGCTCGCCGTGGTGGAAAAGACCCACGAGTGCGATATGTTCTTCGGCATGAACCTGGAAGAAATGACCGACATTTCCCGTGAATATGGGATCGACATTCTCACCGTTGCATCCACATATAGCCTTCTTTACAACATGGTGAACGAAGTGGAAGCCATGAACGACGAGGAATACGGGAAGTTCGTGGCAGGACAGATTGCAACCTGCGAAGACCCCTTCGCGGCGCGATACTGTATGCGCGGTCTCTTCATCGGTCAGAAGAAACAGATCGACTTCTTCGATTGATCCCGTTGGAAAGCAGAAATCATTGGAAATATGGGGAAACTCTTTGGAAAAAGGGTTTCCCCTTTTTGTAGTTTTTTTAGGGTTCGTTTCTCTTTGTCGGGGGCTTGCATTTTTTGCGGTTTTATGCTATAATGTAACTTAGATAACTGTACAGTAGCACCATACGCTGCTGAGTTCCGATGAGGGTATTATGAACCGGAAAAATAACGAAGAAATCAAGCGCCTGGAAGACGAAATTTCGGCTCCTGTTCCTGTAACCCAGGAGGACATGATGGTGCCGGAAGAAACCGCCGGAGAAGAGCCTGGGGAAGAATCTTCCGCGGATCAGGAGAATGCCGCAGAGGAAACGCCCGCGGAAGAATTTCACGAGATGGAAGCGGACAAGGATGTCCCGGAGGGGGAAACGGCAGAATCTGTCGAGGAAGTCCCTGGGGATGCGGCATCCGTTTTGGAGGAATCTCCCGCTGAGGAGAAGGCGCCGGGGGAAAAGCAGGCAACCATTGAAGAATACGTGCTGACAGAAGGCGAAACGGAACCGGAGAGTGCAGCCGAGAACGACGGAGAAATATCCACGGCGGAAACTCCCACAGAATCGGCGGATGAGAAGCCGGCGGTGTCGGACTTCTATGAAGAATTTGCGGAAGAAGAGGAAGACGTAGTCATCGACGAGGAGGAAGAGCCTTTTGTAAAGCCCTTCGATCCCGACGACGAGGATGAAGCGCTGGTTCTCTTCGCTCAGCGGATCACGGGAGCCAAGCACTCCGTCGCCACAACGGCAGCACCCGTCCGCACCCGTACGCCGGAGCAGAACCGCAGTGTGACCAATGGGATTCCCATGCGGCACAGCGGGGAAGCTGCACGGGACACGAAACCGGAACCCCTCGTCCTGACGGATGCGGAAGTGGAGAAGCAGGGGAATGCCCTTCTCACCTCCGTGGTGGCGTGTGCTGCGGCGTTGGTGCTCCTCCTTTCCACGGTAGTGGTGCTGGTGAATATGGCATACGACAAATCCCGTCCGGCGGATCTGGATATGAATGTGACCCCGGAAAATGCCACGCCCATTGAAATTACCCAGACGGGGATTGACGCGCCGGACAGCGTGGAACCCGACGAAACCCCCGGCAAAAGCGATGCCGCCACGGGGGATGAGGGAGATCCCTCCGCTTCCGAATTGGCGAGCGATACGGAATCCGAGACCGAGCCCGAGACGGAGCCGCCGGTACAGCAGTTCTTTGTCACGGTGGATTTCTATGACAGAGAGGATATCGAAGTCTCCACGGCGAAGATCACACTCCGGGAACTGCTGGATACAGTGGGATGCCCGCTGGTGGAAGGCGAAGTGCCGTCGGTGGATCTGGATGCGCTGATTGCCTCCGACGCGGTGATCACCGTAGCCAAGCACGAATACCGTACGGAGACGATGGAGGAAACCATTCCCTACGAAACGGAAGTGGTGAAAACCGACCTGATTCCGAGAGATACCACCAACTATCTCCGGTACGGGGAAGAGGGAACGAAGACTTTTACCTACACGGTGGAATACGTGAACGGGGTGGAAACCAGCCGTACCCTCGCCTCCGAGGAAGTGACCAAATGGCCCGTGAACGAGAAATACGAGCTGGGCGTGGGCGGATCCTTCGTTGGCAAGGACGGCGTGACCTATACATATTCCCATCGGATGGTGGTGCGCGCCACCTACTACAACTGGGTGGGATTGACCCACATTGGGCATGAGGCAGGGAATCAGTCCCTGGCGGTAGACCAGACGGTGATTCCGCTGGGAACCATGCTGTACGTAAAGAACGACAAGTATGACTTTGGACTTCGGATGGCGGACGATACCGGCAGCGCGGCGAAGGGGGATCTTGTTGACATCTGGAATTCCACGGAGGATGCGGTGACCATCCACAAGG
>JAZSQX010000101.1:0-3850 GCA_045538235.1 Eubacteriales bacterium | reverse complement strand
GTGACACCTTCTTCGATACCCATGCTCTGGAGCGGGAGCGGGGCATCACCATTTTCTCGAAGCAGGCGATTTTCGAGGGGGAAAACACCCGGATCGTTCTCCTTGACACCCCCGGCCACCTGGATTTTTCTGCGGAGACGGAGCGGACGCTGGCGGTGCTGGATTACGCGATTCTGGTGATCAGCGGCTCAGAGGGGGTACAGGCGCACACGGAAACCCTGTGGCATCTTCTGGAACGGTACCGGATTCCCACCATTCTCTTCGTCACCAAAATGGATGTGACCGGAAGTGATCGGGCGGGGGTCATGGCGGATCTTACGGCTCATCTCCACCCCCATTGTGTGGACTGCTCGACGGGGGCGGATCCGTGGGAAGAAATCGCCATGACGGATGAGGGGGTACTCGAACACTACATGGAAACGGGTGTCATCCCCGATGCCGTCACGGCGGCGCAGATCCGATCCCGGCGGCTGTTCCCGTGCCTCTTTGGCAGCGGATTGCGGCTGGAGGGGGTGGGGGATCTTCTCGCTTTTCTGGAGCAATACGGGATTCCCGGGGACTACGGCGACGATTTTGCCGCACGGGTATACAAAATCGGACATGACAAAAACGGCGCCCGGGTGACGCACATGAAAATCACCGGGGGCTCTCTCCGGGTGCGGCAGATTCTTCCCTACGAAACCGCCGCCGGGGAGCCGGTGACGGACGAAAAAATCACCGCCATCCGCTTCTATTCCGGGGATCGGTTTGATACCGGGGAGGAAGCGTCGGCGGGGGATATTTGTGCGGTCACGGGGCTCAGCGGCACTTTTGCGGGACAGGGACTGGGAAAAGAGGCAGAACGGGCACAACCCTATCTGGAACCGGTGCTCTATTACCGCGTGGCATTGCCCTCGGGAACCGATCCCCGACTCATGCTCCCAAAGCTGCGGGAACTGGAAGAGGAAGAACCCCTTCTCCACGTGGTGTGGAACGAGCGGTTCGGAGAAATCCACGCTCAGGTCATGGGACAGGTGCAGACGGAGGTGCTGTGCCGCCTGATCCGGGAGCGGTACGATACGGAGGTATCCTTCACGGACGGGCGGATTCTGTACCGGGAAACCATTGATGCGCCCGTGGAAGGGGTGGGTCATTTCGAGCCCCTGCGCCATTACGCGGAAGTGCATCTTTTATTAGAGCCTCTGCCCCGGGGAGAAGGGATACAGTTTGACACGGCGGTGGACGAGAATGGGTTAGCAAAAAACTGGCAGCGACTGATTCTCACCCATCTGGAAGAAAAACAGCATCGTGGCGTTCTCACCGGCGCACCGATCACGGATATGAAAATCACCCTGGTAGCAGGACGGGCTCATCTGAAGCACACCCAGGGGGGCGATTTCCGGGAATCCACCTACCGGGCGGTTCGTCACGGACTGATGACGGCAAGGTCGACGGGAAACGCAGTCCTGCTGGAACCCTGTTACGCCTATCGACTGGAGGTGCCGGGGGAATGCGTGGGTCGTGCCATCTCGGATATTGTGGCACGGCACGGCACCTATGAGGAGCAGGAAAGCCGGGGGGACATGGCGGTTCTCACCGGACGGGCACCCGTTGCCACGATGTCGGATTATGCGGCGGTGGTGGCGGCGTATTCCCGTGGACGGGGAAAATTCTCCTGCCGTCCGGACGGATACGAGCCCTGCCATAATACCGCGGAAGTACTGGAAGCGGCGCGATACGATCCCGAAGCCGACCGGGACAATCCGCCGGACTCCGTTTTCTGTGCCCACGGTGCGGGATTTTCCGTTCCATGGGATCAGGTCACGTCCTATATGCATCTGGAGGGAATCCGGTTCCGGGAGAATGCAGAGGGGGAGATTCCCGCCGCGCCCCGGGTGATCCAGCGAAATCTGGACATCGACGAAAAGGAACTGGAAGCCATCATGGAGCGGGAATTCGGTCCCATCCGGCGGAAGGTGTACGGCGAGGTGAAAAACTCCGTGGTGCGGGAGATGAAGGCGGGGAAGGTAAAGAAAAACCTCTACATCATCGACGGCTACAACGTGATCTTCGCCTGGGAAGAGCTTGCCGCCCTTGCGGAGACGGATCTGGAAAACGCCAGACGGCATCTCTGCGACATTCTGGCAAACTATCAGGCATTTACCCACCGGGAGATAATTGTGGTAT
This sequence comes from Eubacteriales bacterium, assembly GCA_045538235.1. Lineage (GTDB taxonomy): Bacteria > Bacillota > Clostridia > Oscillospirales > CAG-272 > UMGS1696. Next base: position 1,684 of record JAZSQX010000101.1, on the reverse strand, counting down.
TCGATGCCTACAACGTGAAGGGCTCCGTGGAGCGGAAATTTGACTACCACGGATTGCACGTTGTGTACACGAAGGAGGGGGAGCTGGGGGACACCTACATCGAAAAGCTCACCCACGACATCGGGCGGGACTATTCGGTGCGGGTGGTGACCTCCGACAGTCTGATTCAGCTTCAGGCAATCCGCTCCGGGGTGCTCCGTCTTTCCGCCAGAGAATTCAGAGAAGAGATTCTCTCCGTGGACAGAGAGATCGAGGAAATTCTGAAGAGGCTCCGGGGGAACGGGTAAAACCAATATGTATTCGGGGGATGCTTCTGTGAAGGGAAGTGTCCTCCGCTTTTTCTTTGCACCGATTCCGTCCTCCTGCATAGGATGAGAATGAATGTGGAGTCAAGGAGGAATCGGTTTGCTTGTATCGATGGAATATGATCGCGAACGGGCGCTTACTTATGCCAGACGGTGGGCGTTTGACCGCAATCCCCTGTTTGAGAATTACGCAGGGATCGGGGGAGACTGCACCAATTTCGTCTCCCAGGCCATTTATGCGGGGGTGTGCGTGATGAATTTCACCCCCACCTTCGGCTGGTACTACATTTCTCCCACCAATCGGGCACCGGCGTGGTCGGGAGTGGAATTTTTCTATAATTTCCTCGTGACAAACGAAGGGGTGTCCATTTACGGAAGAGAAACGGGAGAGGGGGATTTGGAGGTCGGGGATGTGATTCAGCTGGCGAATGAGAGCGGCGACTACTACCACACCCTTCTTGTTTCGGGATTCGACGAAAGCGGCTATCTGGTGGCGGCGCATTCCAACGATGCCCTGGATCGCCCGCTGGCAACGTACAACTATGCGGATGCGCGCTTTCTCCACGTGGAGGGTGCCAGAATCGAGATCCCGGATCGATACCGCCCGGTGTGCTTCCGGGGACTTCTGGAAGGGGAATCCATCGGCGGTATGATGCGGTAAATGAAAAAAGAACCGGTGTCGGCGTGACATCGGCTCTTTTTGTGAGTGATTATTCCAATTCCAAACGCGCCACCCGAACGACCAGGTTGGAGCCGTAGCGGATGGGCTCGGGACGGACGGTAACTCGGTTGCCTTCCTGCGTAAAGGGAACGTCCTTTCCACTGTCCAGCCATGTGATGCGGCGGATTTTCCCCTCCAGCGCAAAACAGTCGTTGTTCGGATTCCCCGGTTCCCCCAATACCACGTTTTCATTCCCATTCATGCGGACATTGTGGAAGAACAGATAATACACGCCGTCGTGTGCCAGGAGAAAATCCTTGTCCCCGGCGGCTCCTTCCACGGGAATACCGGCAGGGCGGGGGAGATACAGGGCTTCTTTTTGAATATCCACCCATTCCCCCAGAGTCAGGAGCATAGCCTCATCCAGTGGCCGCAGGGAGCCGTCACCCCGAGGGCCCACGTTCAGAAGAAAATTGGATCCATAGCGCCGGCAGCAGCACAGGTCCTCGATGATGTCCGGCAGGGATTTGTACAGAAAGTCACGGGCGGCATATCCCCAATGGGTGGCAAAAACCTGGCACATTTCGCTGGCGATGTACTTGGGAGAGCCTTCCAGATTGATGGGGGAGGGTTTGCCACGCTCAAAGGTCACGGAATCCAGTTCGATATGTCCCAACTCACCCCGATGACTCAGCCCCGTGTTGTTGATAATCATTGC
>JAZSQX010000107.1:0-7498 GCA_045538235.1 Eubacteriales bacterium | reverse complement strand
GCAGGCATAAAGAAACTCCTTTCGGTGGGGTGGGGGAACGGGTCGCTTTTTTTGAAAAAAAGCTCCGCAAAAAACGTTATGAAGTGGGTGGGATGGGTGCGGGGGTTATCGGGATACGGATTCCGGGTTCTTACAGATTCTCCTGTGCGGACAATAGGCGCAGGGAGAAACCGGGGCGTGCTTGTCGGGAGTGGCATCGGCTCGTCCCGCTTTCATCTCTCCTGCGATTTTGCCGATGACCGTCTCCATTTCCGCCGCTAAAAGACCGAAATCCTCCAGCGTCAGAAGCGTGGTGGCTTTTCCCCCGGTGAGGGTGCCGGCTTTGTTCTCTTTGACGCTCACGTACCGTCCGTCCAGATCGGCATCCATGGCGCGGAGTACCGTTTCTTCGTTCAGGTACACCCCGCTTCGGGCGATGCTTTCTTCCACCCGCGCCCGGGCTTCTTCCTCCGTGATGCTTCCTTCCGCATTCACCATGGCGGGACGCACGCTGAAATACACCGCCCCTGCCGGAAGAAGATTTTGTTCGTTCTCGCCCGCGCCCTTTCCCACGGATTTCGGCAGACCGAATTTCCACAGGGAGAAGAGGTAGAGGAGGAGCTGCACGTCCAGTCCCCGCTTCACGTTGTCGAGGGAGAATTCCTTCGCCCCCGTTTTGTAGTCCACGATCCGCACGTACCGCCCGTTTTCGCCGTCGTACAAATCCACCCGGTCGGCGATCCCGCGGAGGGTGACCACGGTGCCGTCGTCGGTGACAAATTCCATGGGTTTTACCCCGTCGTCCCCCAGCCCAATGGGCAGCTCATACGCCACGGAACGGAATTGGCTCTGTGCCATTTCTTTCATGATGGCGTGGAGGAACCGGGGCACGTACCGCCGGAGCCGGAGGAACAAATACCCCAGCCGCCCGTCCGTCAGTCGTCCGCTTCCCACGGAGGACTGGGCGAGGGATTTCATATAATCTGCGACGATTGCCTCCGCCATTTCCTCCGTCTCCTCCGGGGACAGGGGCAGGCGGGCGCGCATTTCCTCCGTCAGTTCCGTGAAAAACCGCTCCAGCACGTGGTGGATGAAGGTGCCGATGTCCGGCGTGCGGATTTCCGCTTTCGGTTCTTCCCTCAGCCGCAGGAGATATCGGCAGGTATAGTGGAAGGGACAGCGCACGAAGCTTTCGATCCGGGTCTGGGAAAGGCTCATCCGTCCGCCGTACAACCCCAGTTCCGCCGGGTGAATCCGATCGCCCTCCCCGGTGAGAGGAATGGCATCCGTTGCCCGATCCCCCTCCGCTTCTCTCAAGAGGTCGGCGAGGATTTTTCGTTCCGCGGGATCCGTCCGCCGTGCCAGGAGGTACCGCGCCGTTTCCGTATCGAACACCGCTTCTTCCAGGGGCATTTCCGCGAATCTCGCAGGCGTGACCCCCGTGATCCGTCGGATTTGTTCCGCGCCCACGGAGAGTTGACCGCCGTCCCCGGTAGGACACAGCACCCACAGCCGTTCCGATGCCGCCGTGGCAGATCGGTAGAACATGAACAGCTCTCTCGCCCCGCGAATTCCCCCGTCAGGCAGGCGGAGATTGAGCCCCACGGATTCCAGCACCACCCGGTCGCTGTCTCCGAAGAAGCCGCCGCCATCCCCCGACGACGCGGGAAATTCCCCCTCCGTCGCGCCGAGGAGAATCACACAGCGGACTTCCTCAAAGCGCACCCCGGAGGCACTGCCGAGAATGACTTCGTCCACCGCGGTGGGAATGCTGCCCCGATCCATGGCTTCCGCAGCCCGCCGGAACAGTCCCGCAAATCGGGCGGCATCCAGGGTGGTGTCCCCCAGAATCCGCACCATTTTATCTAAAATTTCGCACACGTAACGCCAGCCGCACGCCGCTCGATCCCCTTCCGCGGGCATTCCGATGGCGCGATAGGCAGACGCAAGGGCTTCTTCCCCTTCGTCGATGGCGTAATCTTCCCCCAGCCCCACGATGCCGCAGGCGATGTCCCGCACGGTGGGTTCTTCCCCTTCAAACAGGGAACCGAATCGGGCGAGGGGAGGAATCACCGCATCCCGGGCGGCGTTCACTTCTGCCAAAATGGCGCGTCCCCGGTCGGTGATTTCCGTTTTGTATCCGTCGGGATTCAGCGCCCAGCCGTCGGCGGTAAACATCCGCTTGCCCCGCAGATTCCACGTGGCGAGGTAGTTTTCGAACAAGTCCCCCCGTGTGGGATCGTCCCGGTCAAGGGGAGTCATGCCGGTTTTGACAAGGCGCACCACGTCCCGTCTCTGCCAGCCGCCCGCTTCCACCTGAAGTGCCGCCAGCACCAGGCGAACGGCGGGGGAGGAGGAAATTTTCCCCGTCTCCGCGAGGAAGCAGGGGATTCCGTGGCGGCGGAGGGTGCTGTCTAAGATTCCGTCCCGGGACTTCATATCCCGTGCCACCACAGCGATGTCCCGACAGCGGAATCCCTCGTGGAGGAGGGACTGAATGATCGCGGCGGTCGCTTCACTTTCGTCGGTGAGATCGGCGCAGGTGAGAATCCGCACCGTTTTGTCGTTCTCCGTGGGATTTTCACCCGAATTTGTCCGGACTTTGACGAAGTCAACAGTCCCAATTTCGCCCCCGTGGCGGAAGAGGGATTCCTCCGTGGCGGCGAGGGCGGGGGCGTTTTTGTGGCGGCGGTTGTCGGTGAGGTGGGTATGATGCACCTCCCGTCCCGCTTCGGCGGCGAGGCGGCAGGCAGTTTTGAAAAATTCCCGGGTTTCCTTAAATCGCACCGCGTCCCCCGTTTCCCCCATGGTGAAGGTGACGGTCACGTCGTCGCTTTGCCGGAGAATGGAGCCGAAAATCCGCTCTTCTCTGTGGGTGAGGGAGAAAAAGGAGTCCACGAACACAGCTTTCTTTTCGAAATAGGGGTGGCGTTCGAGGGCATCGGCGAGATGTTTGATGAGATCCCCCCGGTCGATGGCTTCCTCGTGGAGGATGGCTTCGTAGGCGGCGTACACCGTCACGGCATCCCGAAGGCGGGAGAGGAGATCCCCCGCGGCGGCTCCAGCTTCGACGGATTCCCCGTTTGCCATCTCGGCTTCCAGGGCTTCTACGGCAGCTTGTCCCATGGCGGGGGTGATGCCGCTGTTCTTGAAATCGTCAATGGCGCGCATCAGGTGAGGGACGTTCCGATCCTCTCTGCCGCCCCGTGCTCCCGCGCTGTTGTACACCCGGAGCTGTTCCCACACGGAGCCCATGGCGCGCCAAACAAGGAGCGTTCTTGCGGCATCGTCCACCACGTCGTCCGCCAGTCCCCCGTACGTCCGGAACACGGAGTTGGCAAGGCGGGTGAAATTGGTGATTTCCAGCCGCAGATTCGCCGACGGCGGCAAACAAGACGCCAGCTTCGTCTCCCAAAGCACCGTCTGCTGCTCGGGCACGAGAACCACGCACTCCCGCCCGTTTGCCACCGCCTCACGAATGGCTTCCCGGACTGCGTGCGTCTTCCCGGATCCGGCTCTTCCGCTTATATAATGAATCATAGCTTGCTCCTTTCGGGGGTGAGGATGGGGGGAGAGACGGTCGCTTTTTTGAATAAAAAGGGGACGTTCGACTTCATCGAAGTCCGCAAAAAACTTTCTGCACGAAGGGGAATGGATTATCGCGCCGCACGATCCGCGCAAAACAGCATACAAGGTGCAGGGGATGACCGGACTGCACCTTGTTATGTTGTCTTACTTCTTTTTCCGTCCGAGGAACACCAGCAGAACCGACAGAACCGCTCCCACTCCGCCGACGGCGGCAGCTTTTTTCAACTTGGCGTTTCGCTCTGCCTTTTTTCTTCTCTCCGCCCGGGACTGGGAGAAGAGCCATTCCACGTTGTCGGGATCGTTGTACGTCATGTCCCACACGTTATGTCCTGCCCCGTCGAACTCCGTGTAGTCGATCATCTCCCCGCCTTCCTTCTTGATAGCGGCGAACATTTTCCTCGTTCCCGTCACTGGAACCGCATCGTCCGCGGAACCATGGAAGGTACGGATGGGAATCCGCTTTAAGAGCTTTGCATAGGAGGCATCTCCGCCGCCGCACACGGGCATTCCCGCCGCAAAACGGGCTCCGTGACGCGCCAGCAGATCCCAGGTGCCGAATCCCCCCATGGAGAGACCCGTCACGTACACCCGGTCGTCGTCCACGTTGTACGTTTCCCGGATTTCGTCCAGGATGGCGCACACGCATTCCAGCCCCCGGGATTCCGGGGTGTCCGCGATCTGGTAATTTCCCTTCGCCCAAGGTGTCATGACCCACTGCTCTCCTTCGGGACACTGGGGTGCGATCACGATGGCATCGTACACGGGGGACGTGGGATCGTTAAACAGATTTTGTACGCCGTTTTTCAGTTGGGCGGTGTTGTCATTGCCCCGCTCGCCGGCTCCATGGAGGAACACAAGAACGGGATAATGCTCGCCGCAGTCGTAATTTTTCGGAACGTACAGGCGGTAGGGAAGCACGTAGCCGTTTTGTTCGTAGGTGCGCGCTTCGAACACGGTCTTCACATCATAAGGATGGGGACGGGATACTTTGAGCATTTCAGAATGGCTCCTTTTGTTTCGTTTTGTCTTTTCTCAGTACTGCACTTCCTTGCCGGAATCGCTGGAATCGTAGAGACCCTGCATCAGGCGGGAGGTGAGGATGTTGCGATCGATGTGGCTTGCCAGCTTTTCGCGGGTGCGGACGCACTTCACAAATTCGGCGATTTCCACGTTGAACATATTGGGGCTGTCGAATGCGGGCTTTTCGGTGTACAGCTTGCCGTCCTTCACAGTCCAGAACTGGAAGTCGCCGCCGTACTGGAGACGAACGCCCCCCTTATCGCCCAGGAAGTCGATGTACGATTCCGCGTTGCCGATGTTCTGCGCCCAGGAGCCGTTGAGGGTGATGGTGGGACCGTCGGTGCGGATAAAACCGGTAACAAAATCGTCCACGTCGTAGGTGCCGTTCAGATCCTTGGTCTGCTCGGACCACATGGATTCGTACACATAGTTCTTCATGTCCACGCCCAGAACGGAGAACGCCTTACCGGACACCGTAACGGGAGTGGGGTCACCCGTGCAGTACATCACGATGTCGAGGAAGTGCACACCGCAGTCGATGAGGGCACCGCCGCCGGCAATTTCCTTGGTGGTGAAGGCACCGCCCAGACCGGGAATGCCTCTGTAACGGCGGAAGCAGGCGTATACGTGGTAGATATTGCCCAGTTCTCCCGCGTCGATCATGCTCTTGATCTTGTTAACAGCGCCGTTGAAGCGGTTGACTACGCCAATGTTGAGGATTTTTCCCGTTTCGTGCTGGGCATCCTGCATTTTCTTTGCTTCCGCGTAGGTGCGGGCAGCGGGCTTTTCGCAGAGAACGTCCTTGCCGGCGTGGAGAGCATCCACGGAGATGATGGCGTGCATCTTGTTGGGGGTGCAGATGTCAACAGCTTCTACCTCTGCATCTGCCAGAATGTCGTGGTAGTCGGTGCAGACGATGGAGTCCGCGTCGCCGTATTTCTCCTTGGCGGCTTCGGCTCTCTCGGGAATGATGTCGCAGAAATACTTGATCCGGCTGTTTTCCCGATCCGCGATGTAAGCGGGAAGGTGGCAGGAGGTAGCGATGCATCCGCATCCAACAAGCCCTACGATAACTTTCTTATCCATGTGCGTAATTCTCCTTTATGTTTCATGCCGTTTGGCATGGATTGTCGAGTTTTGGTGGTCGGTCAGTCCGCGGGAACCAGGTTCGCCTGATACAGTTCCACGGTTTTCTTTCCGTGGTTGTTGGCAGCGAAGTAGATGGTATCGCCGATGACGGTGATGTTTTCGGCCTCGTAATTGCCTTTCCAGAAAATCTTGCTCACGTAGATTCCGTTGGGCTTGTAGACATAAATGGCGTTTTCTCCCTCGCCGGACAGAACGTGGTACACGTACCGCCCGTCACAGTAAACGCCCTGCGCGCCCAGAACCTTGGTATCGTGCTGGCGCTGGTAGATGCGTGTGGTTTTCATGTTCTCGTCGAGGATGGCGGTTCCGGTGACAAATCCCTTCGTTTCCGGATTATACGCCACGGCGTAGGCATTGACGCTCTCGCCGCTGAGGAACGCTTCGCCCACGATTTCGAGGGTGTCCGCATCCAGAATGGTGAATTTTTTCTCATTGCCCCCGTCACAGTGGCAGACGTAAATCACGTTTTTCTCCGGCACGTAGGTGATGTCATTGCCGTGATCCAGCGGCAGGGGCTCGGTTTGCTTCACCAGCTCCCACGTTGCCACGTCATACTGGCACAGGACGATCTGATTCCCGCTGGACATCCGCATGGCGAAATAGGCATATTTGTCCGTGACCGTGCCGCCCTGCACGTAGCGGAACAGTCCCACGCGCTTGACATTGGGCTGGTTGAGGTCGCGGATTTTGGTCACCTTGAGGGTATAGGAACCCTTCTGGGCGATGAGATCGACCACATCGGAGGTTTTTCCCTGGTGGCGGTAGCCGAAAGGAAGGGAGATCGCGCCGTTTTCCACGATCACGTCTTCCGCTTTTCCGGTGAGGATGGTGTCCGTAAAATATTCCACGGCGCACATGGTGGCGGCTTCCGTGGTGCCGGCGAGGACGAGCTGGTTCTCCGTCACAGTGATGACCCACTCACCGGCTTCCATCCCTTCCACCGCCTTGGCAGAAGCGGGACGGTTGGTGGCGCCGACGAGGATTTGTCTGGCGTTCGGGTCGGTGGGGGATTCATCCTTCACCCAGTCATCGGAGAGGGAGAAGGCGGTGCCGGTGGTTTCCTTCATCCCTTTTGCCAGAGCGGCAATGGCAGATTTGAGGGCGGCATCGTCGATTTTCTCCGGGCGGATGATGGGCATGGGATTTCCGTCGGCGGCAGTCGTCAGATTCAGCGCGGTGGCAGGAGCGGCGACATCGTCCGTTTCCGAGACGGCGGGCGTTTCGGGGATGGTTTCATCCGGTTTGGGATCCATTTCCCCGCAGGAAGCCAGGCATCCGGCGAGGGCGATGAGGCACGCGAGGGTGGCGATGGTTTGTTTCATGAGGGGGGATTCCTTTCGTGGTTGCCCAGTGCGGTTGGTTGGCACCATTTTTTACTTCTTCAATTGTATTATACTCTTTTTTTGTGTTTTTGTCAAGAACATAGAAAAAAGTGGCAAAGAATATCCGGATTTTTGAAACCTGGAGAGAAAAAACGACCGAATCCCGTCCGGCAGTTTGTGGGGATTTTTTCTTGACAAACGGGGATGGGTGTGGTATAATTACGGGAGATGGGGGCCATTAGCTCAGTTGGTTAGAGCTCCCGGCTCATAACCGGTCGGTCCTGGGTTCGAGTCCCCGATGGCCCATCAATAAAAAAAGTCCCTCGGGGCTTTTTTTGTTGATGCGATATGGGAGAACGAGGACGCAGATAAAAGTTCCTGTGGGCTGTCTGCCCCACACCGCTTCCGAAGTAAAACACCGCTGAACGTGAACCTACGCT
>JAZSQX010000226.1:0-4349 GCA_045538235.1 Eubacteriales bacterium | reverse complement strand
ATCTTGCAAGGGGGATGCACACAACTTTTTTGTAGCACCGTACACTTTGTAAGCATACACTTCCATTGAGGAGGAAACTCCTTCACAACTATAGGAGGAATGATCACAAGATGATGGAAAACAAAAGAGAATATGCCTCTCCCAGAGATCGGATCGATCCGTCCATTCTGGCGGAAATTCTTCGTGGCGAGGAGCCCGACTGCGGATGCTATGGACAGGAAGTTCCCAGACGCACAGTCCAGAACCGTCGGATGTCTCAGGAACACGATGGTAATTGGAAATCAAGCCGGATGGATAACAGAGGAACTGCCCGGCAGGACAATGACTGCTGCTGTGAAGCTGCCGCCAGCCGTGAAGAATCCTGCCCTTCCTGCGCCAAGCCGTGTGTCCTGAAAGGAAAGTCACTCGCCATGGTATATGCTCCGGAACAGGAATGGGAAGGTCTCTACGAGGTAGAAGAAGCACTTTCGCATGGGACGCTGTTCCATGCACTGGATCTGCCGTTCTACTGCGGATGCGGCGGAAATTGCCGCTAAAAAAATGAAACAATGAGGGAATATAAGATGAACGAACAACGAAAACTCATGCGCATGATCCAAAACTATTCTTTCGTCGTCACAGAAGCCGTTCTCTATCTGGACACCCATCCCCATTGCCGCGCAGCACTTCGTTTCTACGAAAAATACCGCCGGCTCAGAGAAGAAGCAATCTGTGCCTATGAGAAAAAGTACGGCCCCTTGACCATGTACGGTGTCGAGCCCTGCGAGGAATGGAAATGGGTCAAAGAACCCTGGCCCTGGGAAATACAGAACTGACGAAAGGATTTTGGCATTATGTGGATTTATGAAAGAAAACTGGAATACCCCGTAAAAATCAAGAATCCCAATCCCAAGCTGGCAAAGCTCATCATCACCCAACTGGGCGGTCCCGACGGCGAACTGGGCGCGTCCATGCGCTATTTGAACCAGCGGTACTCCATGCCGCACAGAGAGGTGGCGGGGATTTTAACGGACGTGGGAACGGAAGAACTCGCCCATCTTGAGATGGTAGCGACCATTGTGAACCAGCTCACGCGGGATTTGACGGTCGAGGAAATCAAGAATTCCGGACTGGACGCTTATTTTGTGGATCACACCGTTGGGGTATACCCCGTCGCGGCTTCCGGCGTTCCCTTTGACATGAAATATATTGGTGTCAAAGGCGATCCCATTGCAGATTTGAATGAAGACCTGGCTGCCGAACAAAAGGCACGCGTCACGTATGATAATCTGCTTCGCATGATCGATGATCCCGACGTATGCGATCCGATTCGATTCCTCAGAGAGCGGGAAGTCGTCCATTACCAGCGTTTCGGTGATGCACTCCGTGTGGTGCAGGATCACTTGGATTCGAAGAATTTCTACGGCTACAACCCCGCTTTTGACAAGAAAGGCTGTCGGAAGTAACCCGTATACCGAGCTGCGGTTCCGGCATTACAAAAGGGGACACACTCATGAAAGTCCCCCAAAACGCAATTGAGATTCCGGCGAAGTCGTTTCTGCGGCTTCGCCTTTTTTATGAAGCCGTGCCCCGCAAAAGAAATAAGAAGGGGATGAATTTGTATCCTGCTCCAAAATATACGGACAGCACAAAAAGAACGTCTCCGGTAAGAAATATGAAGTTTTTGATGAAAGCATTTTGCGAACACGATCATGCCATTTTCCCGCTGGAACCGGATTCGCTGGTTGATTTGGCAAAGGAGAGGATGGACACCCCGGCGCTCCCATCGAACGATTGCCGTGTTATTATGAAACCGCACGAACCAATATGTCCCGTGAACGCGTGCTTCGTGCCATGCAGACTTGTCATTCTCTTTCGCCCGACCTCGTAGAGAAATCCATTACGACGCTTCCCTACATCCGGGAGTTTATTGGGCAGATCAAAAAACCAGAGCGGGACAGTGATGAATGAGCGGCTTTTCTCCTCCGGCAGACCCGCCGGAACTGAAAAACATTACAAGTTTATTGCATTTGTTGGTTTTGGGTTGACTTTCCGATAAGACTATGCTATATTTTCTTCAGAACATGAGCAAAAAATGACAGATATGGAAAGAAGCGTTCCCAAATGAAAGCATCCAGAACCACAAGCATCCGGACACACGAGGATTTTGTCCGGTTTCAGAACGAGACAAACGGGCTTCACGACGCCTATCTGCTGTTTGACCATCCGTACGTGACCTTTTTTGACCTCAGCGATCCCGAAACCAGAACCGAAGTCAGGGCAAGAGAAATGGCTTGGCGATGGATCGATGAAAAAGAGGAATCTACCATGACAGAACACGAAAACACACACAACCACTTGAACGAGAACGTGCCGACCGATTATCTTTAATTTCCAGTTCACATAAACAACGGCCGCTTGGTACCGTTATTCACCGAAAAGGTTGACGGCTGATAAAAAGAATAGGTATCATTTCAACTCGATTGAAGATTGTGCTATTTTCAAGGTAAATATTCCGTGACAAATCACCCTATATATGTTACAATAAAATGGGTTATGTAAAACCAAATATAAATCGTGGGATTGACTTATGGAATACGAATACAAATTGATTCATATGCGAAATGATCTGATCGTGGGAGATGGGCTCTACTCCCTTATTTTACTGCACGCAAATGCACTATCCATCACCCTTGAAGGCGTGCGGTGTTGGCTTGACGGTAAATATCTTCTTTGTATGAGTGAGGATGACATCATTACATTTCACTGCGGACACTATGAAGCGGAGAATTTGCGGTTTCTCCCGTACTTTTATAATGTCAATCTGAATCATCGAATCATTGGTATGCCGATATATGAAACGATGCGTGCAGAATATGGTTATCCGGATTTTCATCTGTTCCTTCAACGTGATGAGCAATTCATCGGAGTGCTTTCTCTTACCAACGAGGAGTATGATCTGTTGAGCCTTTATTTCCAGTGTGCAAAACATCATATCGACAGTCATTCCATTGACGCAATGTGGTCTTGTCGTACACGTTCCAACATAATATCCATTCTCAACATTTCGGAAACGGTCTATCGCTGCGGAGAAACAAATGACGCAAATGATGTTCTCCGATATATCCGGGAAAACATAGGGCAGAGTCTTACGCTTTCGGGAATCTGTGAACATTTTCATACAAACCGCACCACGTTGACCCGAAAAATCAAAGAGCTGACGGGGCTTCCCCCAATGCAATACGTTGCAGAAGAAAGACTGAATCAAAGCCGGGCAGATCTTCTCTTTACCATGATCCCAATCTCGGAATTAGCAGAGAAATATGGGTTTTCCGACGAGAATTATTATATTCGTGCTTTTAAGAAACGGTTTGGCACAACTCCCCTGCAATATCGATTAGAGGGATGTGCCGAGCGCATCCGTAATCAGACGAAATATCATTTAACGGAGGAGTAGACGATGAAAATTCATCTAAACTGCCCCGGTGGGCATATTCCGGTGGAAACACCCGAGGATGTCCGACGCCTTATCAACGAAACAAACGGTATGCACGATGCGTGTCTTCTGTCGATAGAGTACCGTACTCATGTACGTACCAATCACCATGTTACCACAGCATCCTGTGAAGGAGAGAGTTTGGTTCTCCGCTATCAGGTGACATCGCTGCTCGATCTTCCCATCGTGGAGCTGACGTTTCTCGGTGTATCGGAATGGAAAGCACCGGACGGAGATTTGTTTGGTATTCTGGCATCCTTTGACACCTCTTTCGTCACATTTTTCGGTAACAGCGAAACCTCTGAAAATGCACCTGTCCGCGTTATAGCAAGAAAGATGTATTGGCGTATCATTGATCGCCCGGGACTTCACCTGCAGCGAGGCGGCACCAGGGATGCCGTATGGTATGTGATTCCCGGTCTATGGCTTCCGATGCATAAGAGTTTAGAGGAATACACGCAGATCATAGAGGAACTTGCCTCTACGGTCGAAAATGCAAAATTGTACCATACCGACTACCGTGCCAAACCGTTCCCTTGTATCGATGCGGCCTTCACCACCGATCACATTCACTCTTTCCGTTCCGAAGAGACCGTTTGTGCAGAGGAAGGAAAAGGGTTCTGTTGGTATGAGCTGCACGACCGCGAAAGCTTAAAAAAAGCAGTAGAAACACTGGATCATGGAACACCTCTCAGTGGAAATATGATCGCTGTTTGTGACGCTACCGGTATCGTTTTCACCGTTGAGATGATTGAGGCGGGGTACTTCAATATGGTTATTTGCTCACGCCGCGGAAATCTTCAGAAATACGGATTTTGCGGTGGAAAATACTATGTCTGGCCCTATAGCGGCGGCGGAATGGAGGAGCTGTCAT
>JAZSQX010000177.1:0-4690 GCA_045538235.1 Eubacteriales bacterium | reverse complement strand
ATTTATTTTATTGAAAAAAGCCAAGTCGAAATTCGACTTGGCTTTTTTCTCGACTGGGGTAGCAGGATTCGAATCTACGAATGCAGCAGTCAAAGTGCTGTGTCTTACCGCTTGACGATACCCCATTACTCATAGTATTATACCACAGCCGCCGTTCGATTGTCAAGACTTTTTTTACCTTGCCGCACGGAATCTCTTGCAATAGCGGGCGGCGTGTGCTATAATGTTAAAAAAGTGCTTACAGGAGTATTGCTATGAAACTGATCCATCTTCTGGAGCGGGAGACGCTCTCTCTTTCTTTCGAGGTCTTTCCGCCGAAAACCGATACCGCTTTCGAAAGTGTCCGCCATGCTACGGAACAGATTGCCGCTCTTCGTCCTTCCTTTATGAGCGTTACATATGGGGCAGGGGGCGGTACCAGCATGTATACCCTCGACATCGCCAGGAATATCAAGGCGCGCTACGGTGTCCCCACTCTGGCGCATCTCACCTGCGTGTCCTCCACCCGGGAGACCGTGCGGGAGAAGATCGAAGCCATGAAGGCAGCGGGGATTGAAAACGTCATGGCTCTCCGGGGGGATATTCCGAAGGAGATGGAGGGGGACGATCGAAGCCGCTGGCAGTACCACCACGCCATTGACTTGATTCGCGAGCTGAAGGAAAGTGGCACGGATTTCTGCATTGGCGGTGCCTGCTATCCCGAAATTCATCCGGAAAGTGCCAATCAAAAAGAGGACATCCGCTATCTCCGGGAAAAAGTAGAGGCGGGATGCCAGTTCCTCACCACCCAGATGTTCTTCGACAACAATCTGCTCTATAATTTCCTCTATAAAATCCGCGAGGCGGGGATTACCGTGCCCGTGATTCCCGGTATTATGCCCATCACCAATGCCAAGCAGGTGGAGCGGGCGGTCAAACTGTCCGGATCCTTTATGCCCCAGCGGTTCAAGAGCCTGGTGGACAAGTTTGGCTCCGATCCCGCGGCGATGCAGCAGGCGGGGATTGCGTATGCCACGGATCAGATTATTGTTCTCTATGACAACAACATTACCAACGTTCACGTATATTCCATGAACCATCCCCACGTGGCAGAAACCATTCAGCAGAATTTGTCCGCCATCCTCGGAAAGTGAGGTTTTCCATGAAACTCCTTGACTATATGAAAGACCATCTGCTGATTTTGGACGGGGGTATGGGAACCCTTCTCCAGTCGGCGGGACTGTTGCCGGGGGAATTGCCCGAGGGGTGGAATCTCACCCATCCCGAGACGATTCAGGGGATTCACCGGGACTACTACGAAGCGGGAAGCAACGTGGTCAGCACCAATACCTTCGGCGCCAACGGGTTGAAATTTTCCCCGGAGGAACTGGATGCCATTGTGCGTGCCGCCGTGGAGAACGCGAAGATCGCCAGAGATACGGCGCACGCTCCTCAAGAGAAATTCATTGCGCTGGACGTGGGGCCCCTCGGAAAACTTCTCAAGCCCTACGGGGATCTGGATTTTGAGCGTGCGGTGGAGTTGTACGGGGAAGTGGTTCGCCTCGGGGTGAAGTACGGGGTAGATCTCATTCTCATCGAGACCATGAACGACAGCTATGACACCAAAGCCGCCCTTCTTGCCGCCAAGGAACAGTCCGATCTGCCGGTGTTTGTATCCAATGCCTACGGGGAAGACGGAA
The DNA here is from genome assembly GCA_045538235.1 of Eubacteriales bacterium. GTDB lineage: Bacteria > Bacillota > Clostridia > Oscillospirales > CAG-272 > UMGS1696. The sequence continues at coordinate 3,011 of JAZSQX010000177.1, read as the reverse complement.
AACTCATGACGGGTGCTTCTCCTTCCGCCATGGTTGCCATGCTGGAAGGAATGCACGCCGATGCCATCGGGGTCAACTGCTCCCTTGGGCCGAAACAGCTCATGCCCATTGTGGAAGAGATTCTGCGGTGCGCCTCCGTTCCCGTTCTGATGCAGCCCAACGCGGGATTGCCCGAGAGCCGGGACGGAAAGACCGTTTACAATGTTCTGCCGGAGGAATTTGCCGGAGACGTGGCGGATATGGTGGAGCGCGGGGTCACCGTCGTAGGGGGATGCTGCGGAACCACTCCTGCGTATATTCGGGCGCTGGCGGATCGCTGCCGGGACAAAATCCCCGTTCCCGCGGAGAAGAAAACGTCCACGGTGGTGTCTTCCTATACCCACACGGTGGTGTTTGACGGGGAGCCCATCCTCATCGGGGAACGAATCAATCCCACGGGGAAAAAGCGATTCAAACAGGCGCTTGCGGAACACGACATGAACTATATCTTAGACGAAGGACTGCACCAGACGGAATGCGGTGTGCAGATTTTAGACGTGAACGTGGGACTGCCGGAAATTGACGAGGTGGAAATGCTCACTTCTGCCGTGTGCGAATTGCAGGCAGTATGCCAACTTCCGCTACAGATTGACACGGCGGATCCCGTTGCCATGGAAGCCGCTCTGCGCCGATACAACGGCAAAGCACTGGTCAATTCCGTCAGCGGAAAGCAGGAGAGCATGGATGCCGTCTTCCCACTGGTTCAGAAATACGGCGGTGTGGTGGTGGCGTTGACGCTGGATGACGAGGGCATTCCCCAGACGGCGGAGGGTCGTCTTGCGGTTGCCCGGCGGATTCTGGCGGAAGCGGAAACCTACGGAATCGAGAAACGCGACATACTCTTTGATCCCCTCGCCATGACGGTCAGTGCGGATCGGAATGCGGCTGCCGTGACCCTCGAATCCCTGCGTCGGATCCGGGACGAACTGGGGTGCCGGACGTCGCTGGGAGTGTCGAACGTCTCCTTTGGTCTGCCAAGACGGGAGATTGTGAACAGCGTGTTCTTTGCCGCTGCCCTGGAAAACGGACTGTCCGCCGCCATCATGAACCCCTACTCGTCGGACATGATGAAGACGTACTATTCGTTCCGTTTGCTCCACGGCATGGATGAAAACTGCGCGGATTACATCGCCTTCACCGAGCGGGTGCAGGAAACCGCCCCTACCGCTGTGACGGGTTCGGAGGGGAAGAAAACGGAAAACGGGGATCTCACCGCCCTTCAAAACGCCATCGTGAAGGGGCTGAAGGAGCAGGCGGGGACTCTCACCGAAGCCATGCTGAAGGATACTCTCCCCATGACCATCGTGCAGGAGGAGATTATCCCCGCGCTTGACCGGGTAGGGAAGGGCTTTGAAGAAAAGACGGTCTACCTGCCCCAGCTTCTCATGAGTGCGGAGGCAGCGAAGGCGGCGTTTGAAGCCATCAAGCAGTCGGTGACCAGCCAAAAGGGCGAGACAAAACAGCGGATGACCGTGGTGATGGCAACCGTTCACGGGGATATCCACGACATCGGCAAAAACATCGTTCGGCTTCTCATGGAAAACTACGGCTTCACCGTGGTGGATCTGGGGCGGGACGTGCCGCCGGAGACGGTGGTGGAAACGGTGGTGGAGACGGGCGCGCGTCTTGTGGCGCTGAGTGCTCTCATGACCACGACGGTTCCCGCCATGGAAGAGACCATTCGCCAACTGAGAGAAGCGGCACCGGATTGCCGGGTCATGGTGGGCGGCGCGGTGCTGAATCCGGAATACGCCAACCGTATTGGAGCGGATTTCTACGGCAAGGATGCCATGGAAGCGGTGCGCTACGCGGAAACGGTGGAGGCATCGTTAAAATAAGACTGACACACGCCAGTAGTAAGTTTTGATCAAACTTTTGGGGAAGTTTGCAGAGTCCAGAGACAGTGTCTCTGGTCTACCATCGCAACGGTCGAAACACCCAGGGCTCATGAAAAAGTTCCTCTTTTTGGTGCTTTTTCTCCTCGCTAAAGGAGAAAAAGTACGAATGAATGGTTTGAACAACAAAACGGCTGTCGCATTTCGGAATCAATGAATTCCTTATGCGGCAGCCATTTTCTTTATTCTCTTCAATTATTTTTTAGGCACAAGAAGCTCCTGACCGCCCATGTAGGGTCTGAGGGCTTCGGGAATCCGGACGGTGCCGTCTGCCTGGAGGTTGTTTTCGAGGAACGCGATGAGCATTCTGGGCGGAGCCACCACGGTGTTGTTCAAGGTGTGCGCCAGATACTTCTTACCGTTTCCGTTGACACGGATCTTCAGCCGTCTTGCCTGTGCTTCACCCAGATTGGAGCAGCTTCCCACTTCGAAGTACTTCTTCTGTCTGGGAGACCATGCTTCTACGTCGCAGGACTTCACCTTCAGATCCGCCAGGTCACCGGAGCAGCATTCCAGCGTACGGACAGGAACGTCCAGGGAACGGAACAGATCGACGGTGTTCTGCCACAGCTTGTCGTACCACATCATGCTGTCTTCGGGCTTGCAGACTACGATCATTTCCTGCTTTTCGAACTGGTGAATCCGGTAGACGCCCCGTTCTTCGATGCCGTGGGCACCCTTTTCCTTCCGGAAGCAGGGAGAATAACTGGTCAGCGTGTAGGGGAGTTCTTCTTCGGGAAGGATCTGGTCGATGAACTTACCGATCATGGAGTGCTCGGAGGTGCCGATCAGGTAGAGGTCTTCGCCTTCGATCTTGTACATCATGGCTTCCATTTCTGCGAAGCTCATCACGCCGGTCACCACGTCGGAGCGGATCATGAAGGGGGGGATGCAGTAGGTGAAGCCGCGGGCGATCATGAAGTCGCGGGCGTAGGAGATCACAGCGGAGTGCAGACGGGCGATATCCCCCATGAGGTAGTAGAAGCCGTTGCCGGCAACGCGGCGTGCGGAATCCAGATCGATGCCGTCGAAGCGTTCCATAATGTCCGTATGGTAGGGAATTTCGAAATCGGGAAC
>JAZSQX010000158.1:0-11800 GCA_045538235.1 Eubacteriales bacterium | reverse complement strand
GGGGACATCGTCATCACCGACGACAATTTTGTCTCCATCACCCGGGGCGTGCTCTACGGTCGGACCATTTTCTCCAGCATCCGGAAATTTATCACTTTCCAGCTAACCATGAATTTTGCGGCGGTGGGAGTCTCCGTTCTGGGTACCGTCTTCGGCGTGGAAAGCCCCGTGACGGTCATCCAGATGCTCTGGGTCAACATCATTATGGACACTCTCGGCTCCCTTGCCTTCGCGGGAGAACCGGCTCTTCCTTCCCTGATGAAAGTCCCCCCCATCAAACGGGAAGAACCCATTTTAAGCGGCAGTATGATCCGGCAGATCGCCTGGACGGGGGGATTTGCCCTTCTGCTGGCGATGTTTTTCCTGCTCTCCCCTCCCATCCGGCATCTGTTCCCGGGCGGTGAGGCAGAGCATCTGACCCGCTTTTTCGCCCTGTTCGTCTTTATGGGCATCGGCATTGCCCTATGTACCCGTACGGAACGGATTAACCCCCTCGCCGGTATCACCAAAAACGGCGCATTCGCTGTCATCATGCCCGCCGTTGCCGTCATTCAGCTTCTCATTATCTATTTCGGCGGAGAGGTATTCCGCTGTGTTCCCCTGCCCCCGGCGGAACTGCTCCGATGCGCCGTTTTTGCCTTCGCCGTCATTCCCGCCGACATCATCCGAAAATGCATCCGGCGAATCCGACAGCTGGCGCGTGACAGGCAGGAATAGGGACACCATCAAAAAAATCACGCAGGAGGGTGGTATTCCGACGGAATTTGTGATACAATAGAGAAAACACGTCACTTGATTGGGGAATCGTCATGGAAAAGCGAAAGAAAACCGAATTGTCCCTTGCCTCCGTCTGGTTCATGCTGCTGGTCATCTTCATCCACTGCGCGGCGGAAGGAGTGGAACAGTATCTCAGACCCAGCCTGCCCTTCGTTGTCATCTGCTCGCTCCATCGACTATCCTCCTTTGTGGTACAGGGATTTCTCTTTCTTTCCGGCGTAAAGCTCTTTCTCCGCGGAACGGGATCCCTCTCGACGGGACGGTTTTATCTGGGACGACTCCGCCGGGTGGTGCTTCCCTACGTTCTCGTATTTTCTCTGTTCTACGGTTATTTTCTCTTCACCGGTGCTGTGTCGCCATCAGCGGGGGGATTCTTCCGGGAACTCTTCACCGGGGGACTGGTGGGGCACTTCTACTTTGTGGCGATCATCTGTCCGTTTTATCTTCTCCTTCCCCTCTGGAAATGGCTTTATGAAAAGGGCAGTCCTCTTCTGACCCTTCTCGTCTCCCTGTTTCTGACGATTCTCTGCCAGAACTACCTTCCCGACCTCATCCGCTCTGTCACGGGAGAGTCTTTCGCCTACAACGGACGGCTGTTCACCACGTATCTCATCTACTTCACAGGCGGCATTTTCGCGGCAAAGTATTACGACATCTTCGTTGCCTTTCTGAAGCACCGCCGCAAAAGCCTCCTTGTTCTCACCACACTTGTGGGAGCCGTGGACTGCGTGATCATCTGTCTCATCTACTGCGGCGTCTGGTATCCCGCCTGGGGAGATATCGGACATATGCTCTACTGCATCCTGGCGATTTTCTCCACCCTCTCCCTGGGACTTGCGATTTCGGAGAAAAAATCCCCCATTCCGCCCCGTCTGACTGCCCTGTTTGAACGGACAGATCGGGTTTCGTACCAGGTGTATCTCCTTCATCCGCTGATTATTTTCCTTCTGAACAGCCTTTTTTACCGGGTGGGCATTGCTTCTCTGACCACGCGCTTTCTTCTCCGGCTTCCCATCACCGTACTTCTCACCGTGGGAATCTGTCTTGCCGCCGAGTGGGGGATGGCGCAAATCCGTAGCCGTAAAAAAATATAAAACAAAACTGCCGCCATCCCCCGAACATTCATCGGTCGGATGCGGCAGTTTTTGCGAGGTTCTTTCCGTCTCAGAAGGGCTTGCCCGACGGACTTGGATCAAACGACAGCTTTACTTGCACTCGCCGCCGCGGCAGCCGGTCTTCTTCGTAGAATCCAGCACGAAGGACTCACAGTCCACACACTGAACAACGGTGGGATTGGCTTCGTGGGTACCAATGGTGACCTTTTCCAGCACGCAGTAGTTGCAGTTTCCTGCATGGTGGGCACACTGGGATACGGTGCAGGCGATGGACTGATTGGGCTTCTTCATTTCTTCCATGATTCGTTCCTCCGGGAATTTTTTTTGGGAATCCGCGGAAAACGCATCCATCCGGATTTCGCTTTCCACGCACTTCCGTTTCTATCATTCCCTCATCCGTTCCCATTTATGCGAAAAACCAAAAACGAAGCCGTTCGAAAACTGCTCCGTTTGGTAGAATTTTGCTATTCAATCGTTTCTCGCTCCCCATTCATGTAGGCGAGCACCTGTTTTTTCAGCCCTTCGTCCTCGATGACGGCGGGACACCAGGAATTGCCTTCGTCATAGGTGACGCAGGGAATCAGTGTGGGGATGATTTCGAAAATCTCCTGTCCGTCCGTGCGGATCTCCACCCGCAGAAGAACCGTATAGCGATTCGGGTATTTGGTAGAGCCGTCGATGAGAGAGCCGAGGGAATGAACGATCATCCCGTCTCCGTAGACCTCCACAGGTGCTGGCGCGGCGGGATTGGTTCCCACCACCAGATCGGCTCCGGCATCAATCAGAGATCGGAGAAAATCCCCGCTGCCCTCTTTCTCGTCCACGTAAACGTAGAGAACAATGTAATCGTTTTTGGCACGTGCATTTGAAATCCAGGTGAGAACTCCGTCCCGGTAAGAATCCCCGGTGCGGCAGAAATAATTTGCCACTCGAACACCGCCGTCTTCCACGTACAGCGCTTTTCCCGTATCTCCCCAGAGAACGCCCGAGGCTTCCAGCGCGGCTTTGGTATCCCCGTAGCCGGCAGTACCGTAGTCCCGGACGCCGCTGCATTCCAGAGAAACCGCATCCACGGAGCCCTCGGCAAAGAGCGCCGCAGTATTGCCGGGTGCCAGATGCCATTCATATCCGGCTTTCTCCGCCGGAATCAAATCTTCGCTGTCGCTGAACACCGCATTGCATCCCACCAGGGTCATGGTGTCGGCAGAAAACACGTGGTGTAACCGACGGAAGAAATAGGATGCCTGATCTTCCGCATACATACTGTTGAAGGTACCGTAGGAGCTGCTTCCCAGCATGGAGCCCGTGGTGCAAACCCCTCCGTAGGTAAGGGTAATGGAATGGTAGGAAATCCCCGGATCCTCCACGGTTCCGACTTTATGGGACGGTGCCGAGCCGGACATGAGACTCGCAGTATCGTTGGTTTCCTGATTGGCTCCCCGGCGATAAAAAGAACATAGAACCGTCAGAATCAGAAGCGCCAGACAGGCGGCAATAACAAACACGACTCGCTGGAGCGTAATGCGTTCTCTTCCGTTCATGTGGTGTCCTCCTTGTCAGAAAATCAATCTCCGTACTGAAAAAAACAGCACGCATACTTTTTTATTATACCACAAGAGGAGAAAAATTTCAAGTGCTTTTTACAAGCCAAATGGAAACGGGAATTTTTTCGCTGAAATTTGTTTCAAAAATTCCCCGTTCCCTTGCATTCTGGGGTGCTTTGGGTTATAATGAAATCATCCTGAAATCGGCTTTTGTCGTAAATACGATTTCATTTTATTAAAGGAGACGTATACTATACTTTCCATCCGTGTGCAAACCGGTGGATTCTACAGCGAAGCCAACCCCGCGGAAGGCTTTTCCTTACTCAAGGAATCCGGATTTGAAGCCATTGACTACAACATCAACGACCTCATTCCTGTCCGGGACATCATCAAAAACGGCGCTCGCTGTGAACTGTTTGACCGCCCCATGGAGGAATTTCTCGCCTATTTTGCTCCCATGAAGGAAGCCGCCGAAGCCACTGGCATCCGGTTTGCTCAGATGCACGATCCCTTCCCCATTTACGTCATGGATCATCCCGACATCACCGACTATCTGATTTCCCTGACGTTCAAATGCATGGCTGCCGCTCAGTATCTGAACTGCCCAGCCATCGTGGTGCATCCCTTCTCCCTCGTCAATCAGAAGGAGAAGGAGATCGAAATCAATCTGGAAGTTTACCGCCGCCTGATCCCGGCTGCCAAGGAATACGGCGTGACCGTTTGTCTGGAGAATATGTTCTATGCTCCCACGGGACATATCATCGGTGCCGCCTGTGCGGATGTTCACGAGGTGGTTCGCTGCATCGAGCAGCTCAACGCAGAGGCGGGTGAGAACTGCTTCGGCTACTGCTACGATATCGGCCACGCCAACCTGACGGGACGCTCTATTCTGGAGGACATCCGCATTCTGGGCAAGCATCTGACCGTTCTCCACATCCACGACAACAATGCCCAGGAAGATGTGCACCTCATGCCATACAGCCAATGGAAAAAGCGGGGAGTTGACTGGGAAGGCTTCATCGCCGGACTGAGAGAAATCGGATACCGGGGAGACCTGTCCTTTGAGACCTTCGGTGCCATGAATACCTTTCCCAGAGAGGTGTGGCCGGAGGTGATGAAGCTCATTGCCGCTGAGGGACGCTATTTCCGTGACCGCATTCTCGCACCGTAAGGCTCCGAGGATTTTTGCGCAATTCAAAAACAGCACAGAATCCGCTTTCTCCGAGCAGATTTTCTGTGCTGTTTTCGTATTCCTACTGTACCATTTCCATGAAAGCAGCGCGCCCTGTCGGATCCGTAGCGTCCGAACGTACCAGGAAGCCGGATCCCCCTACACGATGAACAAGGGTCGTCTCTGCAAGCCCTGTTTCATCTCTTCGAGACATTCCTCGCAAAGAGCAAAATCCGCCACGAGAGAATGGGGCTTTTTCACCGGATCGTCCTGCTTCATGGGAACAAAATACACGTGCTTCCGCTGAAGGAGTTTTCCAAGATTCGCAAAATTCCCCGTCATGGCATCGTTGGAAGCAAAGGCGATCAGGAGATTCCGATCACTCCGAAGATGGGCTTTTGCCGCCAGTGTCACGGGGGTATCCGCAATGCCGGAGGACAGCTTGCTGAGAGTGTTCCCGGTGCAGGGACAGATCAGCATGGCATCGAGAGGGCGGGAAGGACCGAATGTCTCCGCTTCTGTCAGCGTCACAACGGGCTCCCGTCCTGTGATTTGACGAATCGTCTCCTTGAGTTCCGACGCCGTGCCGAACCGGGTATCGATTTCTGCCGCATGATAGGACAAAATGGGGATGATTTCATACTTCTGTGACAACCGCTCCATCACGGAGAGGGCAGTACGGTGGGTGCAGAAGGAGCCGCACATGGCAAAGCCGAGGGTTTCTTTCATGCTTTGTCCCTCCCTTCGAAATGCCGATCCAGAATCCCCCGTACCGCAGAGCATATGATTTCGCCCGCCGTTACATAGGACATTTTGCCGGGAAGAGATGGCAAAGATACCACCCGAATGCCATGCCGCTCCGCCGCTTCGGTGTCTACTCCCGCGTTGTCCGATGCCAATTCGAAAATCACCGTATCCTTCCGCAGAAGTCCCAGCAGCTCCTCGTCGAAAATTAAGTGGGGAATGGTATTGAACACCGCATCGCACTGCATGGGATAGCTCCGGTATTCCTCAAGGGATAAAGGAATGCAGCCGTCCACCTTCGCCCAGGACAGATCCTTCACACTGCGCGCCACAGCAAACACATCCGCCCCCAGCGCCCGGAGACGGGAAGCCAGCGTTCGCCCTACTCTGCCGTAACCGAACACCGCGGCACACATACCCGCCACCGTAATGGGAAGCCGCGTGATGCACTCCGCAATAGCACCCTCCGCAGTGGGGACGGAATTTTTGATCTGCAGTTCCTCCGAATCGTAGTAATCAATGGCGGTGATGCCGTGTTCTGCCGCATACCGCTTGAAGGTTCCCGATAGCATTCCCCCAAGAAGCAGACTTCCGGTCGGCATCGTTTCGCAAAGCTGCCGGAGACGGATCCCCTTCTTTGTCCCATCCTCTCCCTCTCCGCTTGCCAGAGGCGTATTGAGATGAACTCCGTCCCGGCTGATGGGCAGGGGCAGAATTACCGCCTCCGAGCACTTCACCGCCGATTCCCAGTCCGCACACCGAACGGTGCTTTTCAAATATTTTTCGTCCTGTGTTCCAAATACGGCGGAGTACCCCCACACCGCACATTCATATCCCGCCGCCAGGCATTCCGCTGTGACCAGCAGTCTCCTGTCACCGCCGAGAATCCCGATCTTTCTGTTTTCTGCCATATTCATTACCCTGTTTCTTCAAATATAGAAGAAGCCGAACCATTGGTGACAGCTCTTCTCCCTTCCAGAATATGGTCTTTCGGGCGGTTTTGTCCCTCTCTTTTTTCAGAAAGCGTGCATTTTTTCGCAAAAAATATCTATATTCCGTTCTTTTTCCTCAATAACCGCAAGAATTCCCTCTTGATTTTGTCGCTATTTTATGGCATTCTATGAACAACAAAATTTCCCAACGGAGGAAACGCTATGAGACTCAGACCCCCATCTGTTCCGCTGATTCAGTAGATCCCTATTTTTCCGTGTGGTCACCCTCGGACGTTCTGACGGACAGCGTTACCGTACACTGGACGGGACACCCCAACACCATCGTGGGTACCACCTGCGTGGATGGAACTGCCTATCGGTTCCTCGGCAAAACGCACCCCGGAGACAGCACCCCCGCTCTGGTTCAGACTGCCAGAGATTGTGATGCCCTTTCCACCCGATACACCCTGGAAGGCGCCGGCATCATCCTGAATCACACCTTCACCACGCCCCCATTCCCGCGGGCTTCTCGGAGGAAATGACCTTTGTGACCGCGGAAGCCGCGCTGTCCACCAACGGAAAGGCAGACGCGCTCTTCACCTTTGCTTACGATGATATCCGCTCCATCCGCTACTTTGAGGAGGAACTGAAATCCTACTGGAACAAGGACGGCATGACCATCACCGAAGCCATCACTCTGGCTTACTCGGAATACGATACTCTGATGGAACGCTGCGCCGCCTTCTCCGACCGGCTCTTCCTGGATGCTACCCGGGCAGGCGGCGAAAAGTACGGGGAAATCTGCGAGCTGTCCTACCGTCAAGCCTTCGACCGTCCCGGCACCTGGTCTATGAAGTATAACATTGTTTGGGACAAACTCTTCAGAACAAATCTCATGGACAAGATCGTCACCGCAACGGAGTTTGCGTCCTACAAGCATCACGTGAACCACTACGGGATGCCCCTCGACAACCGAGAAACCTATACCAAATCTGACTGGCTCATCTGGACTGCCACGCTGGCGGAACGGAGAGAGGATTTCGAGGAATACGTGGCTCCTCTGTGGGAAGCGTACAACTGCACCCTCTCCCGCGTTCCCATGACGGACTGGTTCTGGACGGTAACCTCCAATGTGCGGGGATTCCAGCACCGTTCCGTGGTAAGCGGACACTTCATCAAGCTGCTGGAAGCCTCCGGCAAGATGAAGCAGTGGAAGAAATAAGTGAAATCGCAAAAGACCGGCAGATTTTTTACAAATCCGTCGGTCTTTTTTCTGTATTACACGCCCTTCTTATCCTTCACCCAAACCACACGTCCCGTGTCCCGCCGGACTGCCACATCAATCACCCGACCGATCCCCCGGTAGGAAATCCGGAAGGTGCCGCCCGGTCCGTCTTCCCGGATGCCATCCACCGCAAGGGAATCCACCGTTCCCGCCAGATAAAACTGACTGAGAAACTGCATCCCCAGTTGTACGCACTCGTCAGCGCTGTACCGGATCGCTCCCACCGGGGGTAAGGAAATCGCCCCCTCCACAGGAATTCCCTGTCTGGCGTCAATGACCGCATATCCGTTGGCGCAGGAGTAGATCAAGGTCTTCTCCCCCTCTCCCCCACGCCAGGTACCGCTGACACCGAAAAACCGCTCCGCGCACTCCTCCGCACGCTCCTCCCGTACCGCGGATACCATTCGGTCTTCCTGAGGCGCGGTTTCTGCCGGAACGGTGTCCGTCTCTGCTATGGGTAGACTCCCATCCCTGAGAAATGCCCGCACCGTTTCGGCATATTCCTCTCCTCCGCCGCCACCGATCAGCGTGTCCCCAAGGGCGGAGAACATCGCCGATTCCGCCCGCATTCCGCAGTTCGCCGCCGATCGTTTCGCTGACAGAGCGTAATGAACGGACAGAACGGTGTCACCCTCCTCCATTGCCGCAAGAAGACGGTCCGCCTCCTCGAACAGTTCCTCCCGCTCCACCATTCTCTCCGACGCCCGCCGCCGTTCATCCCCCGCACAGTCCGCATAAATCACCCCGAGCAGTCCCAGAATCACGATCAGCATCCCGAAAAAGATCCATAAAAATGTCCGGTTTCGCCACAATGCCTTCATTTCATCCCTCTCCTTTTGTTTTTCCGTTTCCGCCCAGCCCTTCCGGTTTTTTTTGAAAGGTTTTCGAACGGATTTATCATAAGGATTTGACAAACCCGTCGGTTTTATGCTATAATAATATGGTTCATCCTCATTTTACAGAAAGAACGGGTGCGGACATGACGGGTTCTAAGCGAAGTGTGTTTCCTTCCCTCATCGGAAACGAGCGGATTCGAACGTCCCTTGCCGCCGATTTTGCATCGGGACATTGTGCACACGCCTACATTTTGGAAGGCGCGGACGGTTCGGGAAAGCACACCGCAGCGGATCTCATCTGTGCCGCCGTTTTGTGCGAAAACCGGGACGATCCCGCCCATCCCCTGCCCTGCGGAAATTGCTCCGCCTGTCGGAAGGTGCTGGCTCACAAATCCGTCGACGTGATGACGCTCTCAAACGGGGACAAAGCATCCATCGGCGTGGAAGCGGTGCGCCTCATCCGGGAGAATCTGTTCGTCACGCCAAACGACGGCGAGAAAAAATTCTTTCTCATCGAAAACGCGCACCTCATGACCACCCAGGCGCAGAATGCCCTGCTTTTGTCCCTGGAAGAACCGCCTCCTTACGTGATGTTCCTACTTCTGTGCAGCGACGCTTCCCTCCTTCTGGAAACGGTGCGGAGCCGTGCTCCCGTGATCCCCATGGAAGTGTTCTCCCCCTCTTTTACGGAAGAGTATCTGACCAAACGCTACGGCACCGGTGCCAGACGGGACAAGATCGTCCGCGCCGCTCATCTCTCCGGGGGATCTCTCGGAAAAGCGGCGGATCTCTACGAAAACGACAGTGAGGAAATGAAGCAATACGAAACGGCAGCAGAGCTGGTGGAAATCCTGCTCACCGCACGCCGTTCCGATGCCGCTGTCTTCGCCGGGACGGGAATGCCGAAGGATCGCAAAACCGTCTGCCGGATTCTTTCGCTGGCGCGGGTGGCACTCAGAGACATCATTGCAGACAAAAAAAATGGCGAGCTTCTGTTTTACAGTGCCGCCGAAGGAACCCCCTCTTACGCAAAAAAAATCTCCCTCCGCCGGATTCTGGAGTTGTCCGATGCCGTGGCAAAGGCAGAAGAAGCCATTGCCGCCAACTGCTCTCAGAACACCGTTCTGCTCACCCTCCTTTTGGGTGGCTGACTTTCGGTGGAGTGTATCAAATAAAATCGGAGTGATCACATGAGTACTGAAAACCGCAATCACGAAAAGCATCTGCCTGCCGGTGAGCAGATCGAGATCATCGGTGTCCGGTTCCGCAATGCGGGCAAGGTGTATTACTTTGCCCCCGGGAACCTGAAAATCAAAACAGGGGACTGTGTCATCGTGGAAACGGCCCGGGGAATCGAATATGGCTTTGCCGCTACCGGGAATACCGTTGTCCCCTCGGAAAAAATTGTGCCGCCCCTTCGTCCCGTGATGCGTCTCGCAACGGACAAGGACGTGGAGCGCTATGAAGCCAACAAGCAGCTGGAAACGGAAGCCTTTGCCATCTGCAAGAAAAAAATCGCGGAGCACGGTCTGGAAATGAAGCTCATCGAAGCGGAATACACCTTCGACAACAGCAAGCTCCTGTTCTACTATTCCGCCGAATTCCGAGTGGATTTCAGAGAACTGGTGAAGGATCTGGCATCCGTCTTCCGCACCCGCATCGAAATGCGCCAGATCGGTATCCGGGACGAATCCAAGATCATGGGTGGACTGGGTGTCTGCGGGCGTCCCTTCTGCTGCTCCAGCTTTCTCTCCGACTTCGTTCAGGTTTCCATCAAAATGGCGAAGGAGCAAAATCTGTCTCTCAACTCCTCGAAAATCTCCGGTACCTGCGGACGTTTGATGTGCTGTCTCCGGTACGAGCATGAGACCTACGAAGCGGAAATTGCCGCTACCCCCAAGGTGGACACCACGGTCAAAACCCCCGACGGCGTGGGAACCGTTGTGGAAACCAGCCCCCTCACCGGCTTCATCAAGGTCAAGCTCCGGGAGAACGAAGTCCGTCCCTACCACCGGGATCTGGTGACCGTTCTGAAGCCAAAATCCTGAATTTCCCCCCAATTCCCGACAATCTCTTTTTCGGAAAGAAAATTCGCGAAAAAATTTGCAGAAATTTTTGAAAACCACTTTCTTTTCCGTGCGAGTTGTGATAAAATGAATGTATCTTAACACGGAGGTGTAATCATGGCTTACAAAATTTCTGATGACTGCATCGGCTGCGGCGCTTGCGCATCCGAATGTCCTGTTGAATGCATCGTTGAAAAAGACGGCAAGTACGTCATCAATGAAGACGAATGTCTGGAATGCGGCGCTTGCGCAGGCGTTTGCCCTGTGGATGCTCCCAAGGCTGAGTAATCATCGAGTCAACAGCAAAACATAACAAGGCGGGGAGAATGCGGATTTCGTACTTCTCCCCTTTGCCTTCCTCTCGCACGATTGTGACAAAAGGAGTTTTTTTCATGGCTGACACCGCCCCTCTGTTCGACCCCGTGGAAGAACGGCTGGATTCGATCAACGAAAACCTGTCCCTCATCAGCCTCCGTCGGGGGCTTACCTTCGGAACCGACAGTTATCTCCTCGCCGCTTTTGCCCACGCCCATCCCAGCGGGAACTGCGTAGAGCTGGGGGGCGGTACGGGAGTGGTGTCCCTTCTTGCCGCATCCCGTAAAAAATACCGTACCATCTTCTGCGCGGAGATTCAGGAGATTTTCGCCCGCCTCATCGAACGGAACGCAGAGTTGAATGGGCTCGGAGATGTTGTCCGTCCCATCTGCGCCGACATCCGGGATCTCTCCCCCGCCGACACCGGATGGGAAGCCCACGCGGTTCTTTCCAACCCTCCCTATATGCGAGCGGAAAGCGGACGGCAGAACACCGCCCCGGAAATGAACGCCGCACGAAGAGAAGAAAACGGCACCATCGACGATTTCTGTGCCGCCGCGTCCCGCCTTCTCCGGCACGGGGGCTACTTCACCACCGTATTCCGTCCGGACAGACTGTCGGAGTTGTTTTTTTCCATGACAAAGCACGGAATCGAGCCGAAGCGGGTGGTTCTCGTCCATCCGTCCCCCTCTGACAAGCCCTGCCTCGTTCTCACAGAAGGGAAAAGAGGTGCCGCACCGGGGCTGGTTTTCTCCCGTCCCCTTTTCATTTACGAAGATGGGGCGAAAACCACCTACACGGGGGATATGCAGGCGATTTACGATACCTTTTCTCTCGAGCATTTGTTTTAAGGAGCCGTTATGAGCGATCAGACCATCCATTCAAACGAAAGAAATGCCGTTCTCGGCGGTACGCTATATCTGGTGGCGACCCCCATCGGAAATCTGGCGGATCTGTCGGAAAGAGCCCTGAAGGTTCTCTCTGAAGTGGATTTTGTGGCGGCGGAGGATACCCG
>JAZSQX010000096.1:0-6786 GCA_045538235.1 Eubacteriales bacterium | reverse complement strand
CGCGTCATCGACCGGGAGCTGCCCGGCGTGTCCCGGGAGACTCTGCTGGTGCTGGACTCCACCACCGGCCAGAACGCCGTGATGCAGGCGAAGAAATTCAAGGAAGCCGCCGAAATCACGGGTCTGATTCTTACGAAACTGGACGGAACCGCAAAGGGGGGAGCCGTGTTCTCCATCAAGGATGAAATCGACATCCCCGTGAAGTTCATCGGAGTAGGCGAGCAGATCGACGATATGCAACCCTTTGACGCGAAGATGTT
The DNA here is from genome assembly GCA_045538235.1 of Eubacteriales bacterium. Taxonomy (GTDB): domain Bacteria; phylum Bacillota; class Clostridia; order Oscillospirales; family CAG-272; genus UMGS1696. The sequence goes on along the minus strand of JAZSQX010000096.1, from coordinate 6,526 downwards.
CGTGGAAGCGCTGATGGCGGACGACGGGGACGAAGACGACGCAGAAGAGGAAGAAAACGCATGACGGATATCGTACTGGCTTCGAATAATCGCAAAAAAATCGCGGAACTGGAAACTTTGTTTTCCGCGGGATCGTCTAATTCGGTACAGCTCCGCACTCTTCGCGACATCGGATGGACAGCGGAGATCGTGGAGGACGGGACAAGCTATGAGGAAAATTCCCTCATCAAGGCGATGGTTCCCGCTTCTCTCGGCTACGTCGGCATTGCGGATGACTCCGGTCTGGCGGTGGACTTTCTGAACGGGGCTCCCGGCATTTATTCCGCACGCTATGCGGGAGAGGATGCGGATGACGCGAAGAACCGGGAAAAACTGCTCCGTGAATTAAAGGGCGTACCCACAGAACAACGGGGGGCGAAGTTTGTCTGCACTGCGGCGGTGGTTTTGCCGGAGAATTCGCCCTATACGATTCCGGAGGAATGGCAGATATCCGCTGAACTGGCTGCACGCAGGGGAATCTCTCCCGAACGTGCTATGGTGGTGCGGGGAGAATGCTTCGGAACCATTCTGGAAGCCGAGCGGGGAGAGGGCGGATTCGGCTATGATTCCCTCTTCTACTACCCAGCCTTCGATGCCACCTTTGCGGAGATTCCGGCGGATCAGAAGAATGCCGTTTCCCACAGAGCCATTGCCATGAAAACTTTTACCGAGCGCCTTTTGAGCATCCTGAAAGCCCTGTAAGTACCAAAGGACGATTCCAATGAACAAATATTTTGTGGAAAAAGCGGAAAAGAATATGCCCCGTATCTATAAACGGGAGGTATACGCAAAGGATACGGTACAGATCGTAGAAGACAAAAACGCCTGGTTCGGATGCCGGGCGAAGATTGTCGGTGGGGCGGAAGACAAGATTCTCTTTGTGTCCGGTGATTCCTTTATCCTGGACTTCGGCGAACACTGCGTCGGCAAACTCTCCTTCTGTTTACGCCATGACGTGCGTTATTTGGATGCTCCCGTTCGGCTGAGACTCCGGTTCGGGGAAACGCCCTACGAACTGTACCGCGACAACGCCAGTTATCACGGCAGACTGTGCCGCTCCTGGCTGCAGGAGGAGATCATCAACCTGGACGACCCCGGTATGATCGAGCTCCCCAGACGGTATACCTTCCGGTATCTGCAGGTAGAGATCGTGGCGGCACACCGTCCCCTCCGTCTCACGGATTTCAAGGTGACAGCAGAAACCAGCGCCGATCTCACCAAATTGGTCCCCCTGCCGGACAACACGGATCCCATGCTGAAGCGAATCGACGAGATTGCGGCTGCCACCCTCCGAGACTGTATGCAGACGTCCTATGAGGATGGTCCCAAGCGCGACCGCAGACTCTGGACGGGGGATCTCCGTCTCCAGGCACTGACGGACTTCTATCTCTTTCAAAACGACAAACTGGCACGGAGATGCCTGTATCTCTTTGCCTCCTGTGAGGATGAGGGGAAATACCTGCCCGGATGCCTTTATCAGAAGCCGACTGTATTCTACGACGATGGAATGGGCATCATGGACTACGCCCTTCTGTTTGTATCGGGGCTTTGCGACTACTGCGAATATCTGCCTGAGGACGAAGAAGTTCCGGCAGATCTGTTCCCCGTTGCACAGCGTCAGATTGAATTGGCGCTGACGAACCGCAACGAAGAAGGCATTGTGACTCTTCTTGACGGCTGGAACAGTTTCATCGACTGGGCGCCGGATATTCAGCGGATCACCTCGGAACAAGGGGTGCTGATGTACGCTCTCGAAAAGATGATCGTGCTGGCGGAAAAACTCGGCAAAACCGATGTGGCAGAAAACTGGAAGAAGGATCTCGCCAAGGTGCGGGAAGATGCGATGAAGGTGCTGTTTGATGGCGAAAAGCGCGCCTTTGTGAACCGGTACGACCAGTTCCAGTATTCGGTGCAGTCCCAGGTCTGGATGATCCTGGGCGGTGCAGTGAGCGGCGAAGAGGGAAGACGCATTCTCACGGACGCCCTCGCTTCCTCAGAAAGCCTGAAGCCTGTGACCCCCTACATGCACCATTACGTGGTGGAAGCCATGGTCAAGCTGGGAATGATGGACGAAGCCCTCGCTTATATCAAGTCCTACTGGGGCGGTATGGTCGAGAAGGGCGCGGACACCTTCTGGGAGGTTTATGTTCCCGAGGACGTGAATGTTTCTCCCTACGGTGACATTCTCATCAATTCCTTCTGCCATGCATGGAGTTGTTCCCCCTCTTACTTCATCCGGAAGTATTTTGTGGACTGGAACGAAACAAAATAATCAAAACAATATACGGAGACTATCATGTTAAACAGTAAACAAAGAGCCGCTCTGCGTGCCGCTGCCTCTCAGATGGATGCCATTTTTCAGATTGGCAAGGGAGGCGTTGGGGACGCTGCGGTGAAATCCATATCCGACGCGCTGGAAGCCAGAGAACTGGTGAAGATCAGCGTTCTGGAGAATTCCGACGAGGATGCAAGAGAAGCGGCGGAATCCCTTGCCGAACAGACCGGATCTGAGGTGGTAGCGGTCATTGGCAGAAAGATCATCCTCTTCAAGGTGTCCTCGAAGCCCGAAAAACGGAAGATTTCTTCCTCCCTGTAACATGGGAACGGAACGGATCGGACTGTACGGCGGAACTTTTGCCCCACCTCATCTGGGACATCGGTACGCGGTGGAAACCCTGGCAAAATCCATTCCCCTCGATCGGATTCTTATTATGCCAACCGCCATCCCGCCCCATAAAGCGATGGTGCAGGGGGATACGCCGGGACAACGCCTTACCATGTGTCGTCTTGCCTTTGGCGATATTCCAAACGTGGAGGTTTCCGATTACGAAATTACAAAAGGCGGTGTCAGTTATACGGTCGAGACTCTCGAGCACCTGACACGCCCTGGACGGGAGATCGTGCTTCTCTGCGGAAGTGATATGCTTCTCACCCTCGATTCCTGGCGGCGGGCGACGGACATTTTTTCCATGGCGGAAATTGTCTGCGTTCCCCGCTATGAGCAGGACAGGGAAGAACTTCTCGTGAAAGGCGCATTCTATCAAAAAACCTACGGCGCGCGGGTCACCATCCTGTCCGCCATGCCGCGGGTGATGTCATCCACCGAAATCCGGCAGCGGATCCGATCGGGGAGAGGGCTCGAGAAAGTGCTTCCCGAATCCGTGGCGGAATACGTAAGGCGAGAGGGGCTTTACAGAGAGGAGCCGAAATGAAACAGACGAAGCTCACGCGGGAGGATCTCGTGTTGCTGGAAGAAAAAGTGGGGCAGATTCTCACAGGGAAGCGGTATTCCCACACCATTGCGGTGGCAAAGGAAGCCGAGCGCCTGGGAGAAATCTATCTGCCGGATCAAATTCACGAAATTCGTGCCGCTGCATTGCTTCATGATATCACAAAAGAAGCAGATGACAAAAAACAGTTGCAATATTGCGAAGAATTTGGTATAATACTGAGTGCGGAAGAAAAACTTTCCCCGAAGGTGCTGCACGCTATCACGGGGGAAGCGGTCGCCCGGCGCGATTTTGCCGAGTTCGTAAATGAAGAAATTCTCCGTGCCATTCGCTGGCATACAACGGGAAGAGTGGGCATGACAACCTTTGAAGCCATTATTTATTTGGCGGACTATATGGAAGAGACTCGTACCCATGAATCCTGCAGACGACTCAGACAGTATTTCTGGGACAAAATCCGGACGGGCTGTGATTCCATGGAAACCCTGCGGGATGCCATGATTTACTCTTTTGATATGACCGTGGAGCACTTGCTGAAGGAAGGCTCGATTGTAAATTCCAATACAATCGGCGCGCGGAATGATTATCTGGTGGCGAGACGCTCCTGAAAACGGTTTCGGCACAGAGAAAGGGAACGGTGCGATATGCAGAACAATAACAACAACACGGACGACATTTCCATGTACTATCCCGATGGGGATGCGGAACACATGGAGATGGACGATCACGATACCGAATTTCTGGCACAGAATCATAAGAAAAAAGAACGGATCAAGAAGAAAAATGCCAAGCTGACTTCGGCACAGATCACGCTGATTGCGGTAATTTTCGTGGTCTATACTGCTATCATTTTTGCGGCGGCGTGGATGATCTTCTATCGTCCGGCACAGCCGGGTGTGGAAGAGGTTCCGTTTGATACTTCTACGGAAGCGAATGATCCGAACAATCCTCCCTTTGACGAGGATGACCCGAACACGGCGGTGGAATCGGGAAGCGACCAGCAGAACGCCTATATCCCGAAGGAGGGCGTGTACAATATTCTGGTGGTAGGTCACGATGTGGCGGCGCATCTGGCGGATGTGACCATGATCGTCAACTGCAACGAAGAGGCAAAGACCATTTCCATCATGCAGATCCCCAGAGATACCCTGGTGTCCGTGGGGGTGGTGACCAATAAGACAAACGCGGCGTTTTCCACCTATTACAATCAGGCATATCAGGACGGCGCGGCAGATCCTTACGCGAGAGCATTGGAGCAGTATGCCTCCCTGTTCGAAAAAGGGCTTTGCATCAACATCCACCATACAGTGCTCATGGATCTGGAGGGCTTTCGGGACATCGTGAACGCCATGGGCGGCGTGGATCTTTACGTGCCTGCTGATATGGAATACGAGGATCCGGAGCAAGATCTGTATATCCATATCAAAGCCGGCTACCAACATCTGGACGGCACTCTCGCCGAGCAGTTTGTCCGTTTCCGCGAAGACTACGTACAGGCGGATCTCGGACGGGTCAATGCCCAGAAAATCTTCCTCACCGCCATGTTCAATAAAGCCAAGGCAACGGTGAAGAGTCTCGATGTCAGCACCCTTACCAGAATGGCGAAGGAAGTGTCGGAAAGCATTCACACCGATCTTTCCGTTTCCGATATCATGTATTACGGGAAATTCCTTCTCAATGTGGATCTTTCTTCCATCAATATGATGACTCTCCCCGGAAACGTGGCAAAGTCCTATTACGTGATGAACCGGGAAGCGACCCGGAGCGTCATCAACCAATACTTCAATATTTACAATACGGAAATTTCGGACGGCATTTTCGATAAGAGCAAGGTATTTTGTCTGGATGAGTTTGACTATGTCTGTGACGTCTACTACGGAGATGCCAAAACGGTGCTCGATGACGTGTACAACGCGGAGAGCATCGACGAAGACTCCATCAACATCCCGATTTTACACTAACGGAGGCAAATATGGATAACGAAAACGGCAAGATCGCCATGGAAGAAACCCTGAGCGCAGAAGAACTGACGAATCCGGAAACCCTCGCGAAGTACGTCGTTTCGATCCTGGATGCCAAAAAGGCACGGGATCTGAAGCTTCTGCACGTGGAAGCACGCACGGTGATTGCGGATTACTTTGTCATCTGCACGGGGAACTCCCGTACTCAGATTCGGGCTCTGGCGGATGAAATTGAGTTCAAGCTGGATCAGTACGGCATCAAGCCCCGCCATGTGGAAGGAACGGACAGCGGTATCTGGGTGCTCCAGGACTACGGCTCCGTCATCATCCACATCTTTTCCGGGGATGCAAGAGAGTTTTATAATCTGGAAAAGCTCTATCAGGACACCACGGAAGAAGATATTTCCGAGATTATCACCGAGGATTAATGATTTCATTTCATATAGAGGATTGAGTTATGAAGTACGATTTTGACAAAATTGAGAAAAAATGGCAGGCAAAATGGGACGAAGCGGGAATCTTCAACGCGACGGAAGACCACAGCAAGAAGAAATTCTACGCTCTGGTCGAATTCCCCTATCCCAGCGGAGCCGGTATGCACGTCGGACACATCAAGGCGTATTCCGGTCTGGAAGTGGTGTCCCGCAAGCGGAGAATGGAGGGCTATAACGTCCTGTTCCCCATTGGCTTTGATGCTTACGGTCTCCCCACGGAAAACTATGCCATCAAGACCGGCACCCATCCCCGTATCGTAACGGACAACAACATTGCCAAGTTCACCTCCCAGCTCAAGCGGGTTGGCTTCTCCTTCGACTGGACGAGAGTGGTCGATACTACCGAAGAAGGGTACTACAAGTGGACTCAGTGGATCTTCCGGAAGATGTTCGACGAAGGTCTGGTGTTCCGTGCAACTACCCTCGTAAACTATTGCCCTCACTGTAAGGTTGTGCTTTCCAATGAAGACTCCCAGGGCGGTAAGTGCGACATCTGCCACAGCGATATCGTGCAGAAGTCCAAGGATGTATGGTACCTGCGGATTACGGAATATGCGGATAAGCTCCTCTTCGGTCTGGATCAGGTAGATTACCTGCCCAACGTCCGTCTCCAGCAGGAAAACTGGATCGGTCGTTCCGAGGGTGCGTTTGTAAACTTTGCTCTCACCGGCTGTGACGAAAAGCTGCGGATTTACACCACCCGCTGCGACACCATGTTCGGTGCCACCTTCATGGTTATCGCCCCCGAGCATCCCATCATCGAAAAGTACCGCAACCGGATCACCAACATTGCGGCTCTGGA
>JAZSQX010000191.1:0-12742 GCA_045538235.1 Eubacteriales bacterium | reverse complement strand
AAGCAGTCTCTGTCCCACGTGGTGAAGAATACGTTCTACATGCTGAAAATCGCATTCGAGCTGTGTCCCGAGCTTCCCATTGTGCAGATGGCGGAGAATGTGATTTACGCCGTACTAAACTTCCTCACCGGAACTCTCTTAGCAGAATATTAACTGCTTTTTCTTCCATGCCCCGCCCATCTGCGCTCTTGGGGCATCGAAGCATTTCCATTCTTGGGCGGCGAATTTTTGCATCAACGGATCTCCTACCTCAACGATCCCGCATCAGCAGTTTGGAAGCGGATGCGTGAGAGACGGGGATATTTTAGCAGGGCGAATTTCTTCTGTTACCGGTTCTTTCCATAGAGTTTGCATAGTGGGGCTTTTCCATGTCCGTTTTTTAAGTTGTTTCATGGGTGTCTCTAAAAATTTTTGGTTGATCCAGTTTATGATGGCATTGAGGTATTCCCGATTGATTTGGTATAATTCTGCCATTCTCCCCCATGCTGTGCATTGGCATCGCGCGCAATCACTTCCGCACCCTTCAGCGCGGCAATCAGCTCGTGCGTTTATCTTACAAAATTCTATCGGATGGAGATCAATCTGTCGAGCCCTTTTTGCCAGTTTTTCGTCAAAATTGCATCCGTTTCACAAATTCTTCCGTAAAATCGGGATTGGTGGACAATTCTACGGGGATGGCGGAGCGGACAATGGCGTGGGCTTCCTCCATTCGTCCCTGATCCAGAAGCAGGAGAGCGGCTCCGCGAAGGGCGGCGTTTCCGATGACCCGGATACGGCTGTCCGGAATGGGAGGGATCAGTCCTACCCGTTTCGCCGAAGCGATGTTCAGATAACTGCCGAATCCTCCTGCCAGATAGAATTGCTGGATGTTGTCCGTGAATATGCCCGCCGTGTGCAGAAGGGTCATGATGCCAGCCGAAACCGCACCCTTGGCAAGCTGAACCTGGCGGATGTCCTCCTGGGTGAGTGTCACCTTGTCCGTCAGCCGCACGGGATTCTCCTCAAGCAGCCCGGTTTTGTCTAAGTCTTCCATCATAAGCAGGCAGGCGACGGCATCCAGAAGCCCGCTTCCGCAGATTCCCACCGGAGGGGCGTGATGAATCGTGGTGCAGTAGAGGATTCCGTTCACAAGGGTGACCCCATCGATGGCACCCGCATTCCCCATCATGCCGCAGGAAATCCCCGCTCCTTCAAAGGCAGGTCCCGCGGCGGTGGAACAGGCGTACAGGGCGTTGTCGGTGCGGAGAAGAATTTCCCCATTGGTGCCTACGTCCGCGAGGAGGGTGCCCGAGCGAATGCCATCCCGCTCGGCGTACAAAAGGGCGGTGACGCTGTCGGCTCCCACGAAGGCGGAGAGACAGGGGGGCAGGAGAATGGGCGTGGTCGGGGCGAGAGCGTCGATGCCGCAATCCGCTGCGGTGACGGTTTCTCCGAACAGGCGGCTTGGCTGAAAGGGCGCGCGGGACAGGGGCTCTACGGGAGTTCCCGTGAGAAAATGGAGCATGGTGGTGTTTCCCGTGATCACGACGCCGTCTATGTGGTTGGGGCTGATGTCCACGTGCTCTGCCAGTTCCCGGATGAGATGGGAGAGGGCATCCCGCAGTACCCTGATGAGGGCGTCCCCCTTTCCCTGGAGTGCGGCATCGATGCGGGTGATCACATCGGAACCGAAGGCTGTCTGGGGATTGCGGATGCCCAGTTCCCCCAGCAGAGTGCCGTCGGGATCGTACAGTTGTGCTGCCAGGGTGGTAGTGCCGATGTCGAGGACAACGCCGTATCGCTTGAATCGCGGATCCGCTGGAGACAGGTCACTTTGCCCGCCCAGATGGATTTCCATGGCAGATTCCGGCTGATAGGTAACGGTGCAGTCCCCCAGAACCCGGGTCTGGCAGGCGAGACGAACCCCGTTTTCCGCATCCTTGCCCAGCATGCGGATCTCCCCCTCGGTCATGGGACTGACATCTCCCGATACCACCACCCGACATTTGCCGCAGGTTCCCTGTCCGCCGCAGGGAAGCGCCATATCATGACAAAAAGGCGGCAGCTCGGACAAAAGCGTGCCCGGTTCGGCAGGATAGAAAGTGCCGCCCACGCAGACAGAGATGGTTTTCATACAGAACCCCCAGTTGGAATGGATATTACTATTATACCCCTGAATGGGAGCGTTGTCAACTGCCGGATGGGGTGGAAAGAAATTCCCGGAACTTGGGCGGTTGGCACTTGCATTTCCCAGTTGGTTATGGTAAAATGAAGTTGTACAAAAGTGCAGAGAAACCCGTTGGAAGAAAAAACAGGTCGGTTGCACTTGAAAGGCGTCGAGAATATGCTTTATAAGAAGAAAACGGAGGCGAAACTCAGCGACGCATTGTTTGCCTCTCCCACGGCGGAGCATCGCGGTGCCCCCCTTCTGGGTGTGGAATACCCGACTGACTAAGGAAGAACTGGAGCGTCAGATCGAGATTTTTAAGGAAATGGGCATCGGCGGATTCCATATGCACTCCCGTTCCGGCATGGCAACGCCGTATCTTTCCGATGAATTCATGGATCTGGTGAAATTCTGCACGGAAAAAGCGAAAAAAGAAAAGATGCTGTGCTGGCTGTACGATGAGGATTGCTGGCCCTCCGGTGCGGCGGAAGGAAACAAAAAGATCAGCGTAGAAAACGACGGCAGCAAAACCACGATCACGGTGGATTTAACCGGTTCCGATGGACAAAGCCTTCTCGTGACGCTGAAGAAAGAAAGCTGAAAACCATGACAGACAGACGGAAAGGAGGGATTTTCCATGATCCGATTATATGCGGCAAACACCCGGGATCTGGGGGATCCGAATCGGTTTGCCCAGCTTCTTGAGACGGTGCCGGATACGCGGCGGGAGAAAATCCACCGTCTGCGGAAAGAAGAGGACAAGTGTCGGAGCCTCGGCGCATGGCTTCTGCTGGTACACGGGCTCGGGCAGGCAGGAATTGCTCCCGGGGACATTCGGCTGACGGAAGGTGACGCCGGAAAGCCCAGCTTGACGAACTACCCGGATGTGCATTTCAACCTTTCCCATTCCGGGGAGCGGGTGTTTTGTGCGGTGTCCGGGCGGGAAGTGGGCTGTGACGTGGAGCAAATGGGATCCGTGGATCTTGCGATTGCCCGACGGTTCTTTACCCCATTGGAAACGGCTCTGCTGACGGAGATTCCCGGGGCGGAGAGTCAGCGGCAGATGTTTTTCCGGCTGTGGACGCTGAAGGAGAGTTTTCTCAAAGCTGTGGGGAGGGGAATGACCCTGCCCTTGAGGGATTTTTCCATCGGTATCACCACGGAGGGCGCTGTGCTGGAGCAGAATCCGTTCCCGGATCGGGTATTTTTTCTCCGCGAGTGGGATTTCGGCGACGGATACCGCTACGCCTGCTGTGGAGAAGAAGCGGAATTCGCTCCCGTGGAATGGGTGAGGCTTGGGTGAGATTCAGCGAATGGATAAGATACAAAACCGCCGGGGGGATTTTTACGGAATCCTCCCGGCGGTGTTTTATACGGATAGAACCAACCCGGAATTTTTGAGAGAAAGATCCAATTCGCTGTACGGCTTTTTGTTTTCCGGATTCCGTCATATCCCCCGATCTGCCATCATATAATAGAGCAAGGACTACGGACAACCCAAAAGAGAGGACGGAACACGATGGAGGAAACAGAACGGAAAGCCCTTCAGTATTTGCCGGTGCGACTGAGACAAGCGGTAACGGGGACGATGTCCCACTGGAATGCTCCCCTCTGCGAGATCCGCCTGCGGGAGAATCGCCTGCTCACCGTGACTCTTGGGCGGCAGCACGTCTCCTGCGGCGTGATTTGCGAGGCGGAGGAAATCGGGGAGGTGGTGATGGCACTGTGCGGTGGCTCCCTGTACTCGTTTGCGGAACCGATTCGGGAGGGCGTGATTCCTACAAGGGACGGCATCCGGGCGGGGGTGTGCGGACGGGCTGTGGTAGAGGAGGGGCGGATCCGGTCGGTGCGGGATATCGGTTCGGTGAACATCCGGATTCCCCACCGAATCCCCGGGGCGGCGGATGCTTTGTTGCCTCTGGTGCTTCGATGGAACAGCCTGCTGCTTTTTGCTCCACCCGGTATGGGGAAGACCACAGTACTCAGGGAACTGATCCCCAAACTCAGCGGCGGTGAAATTCGGGAGCGGGTTGCCGTGATTGACACCCGATACGAACTTTGTGCCGGGGTGGAGGAATCGGAAACTGCCGATATTTTTTGGGGCTACCCCCGCCGTGATGGGATTTTCTCCGCCGTCCGCACCATGTCCCCTCGATGGATTGTGTGCGACGAAATCGGAGAGCGGGGAGATGCGGATGCCATTCTTTGTGCTCATTCTGCGGGAGTTGGCATCATCGCTACGGCACATGGACGAACTTTTGCTGGATTGAGGCAGAACAGTGCCATTGCCATGCTGCTGGATGCCGGGGTGTTCGGATGTGTGTGCGGGTTCAGCGACAATGGATGGGAGGTGGCGGCAACCCTTGGGATGGACGGTGAAGATTCCGGGCGCGGTGGCGTTGATACTGGCGGCGGTGCTCTTCGGGTACTGGAAAACGGGTGAACTCAGGGGCAGGTTGGCGCTTCTCCGGGGTTGGATGGATTTTGTCGCCTTTGTGCGGGATCAGATTGCCCATTTTTCCCGTCCTCTCACGGAGATATGCGCCCTGTATTCCGGCGGAATGTTGGAGAAAAACGGTTGTCTCTCTGCCATGCGGGAGGGAGGGATTCCACGGGGCGGCACATTTACTGCCGGACTTGGGGAGGGCGAGAAGAATGCGATCCGCCAATTTACGCAGGGGATCGGGCAGGGGTATCGGGAGGATGCTTTGCGTCTCTGTGACTATACGCTCGAGCAACTAAAGGAAGCGGAGAAAAAGCGAAGCGGAGAACTCGGCGGGGAAGAGCGGATGTATCGGACGGTTCCGCTGATGTTTGCGCTGTCCCTGGTGCTGATGTTTCTCTGAACCGGCAGATGAAGGAAGAAAGAAAAAGGAGTACAGAGATGGATGTCTCATTGATTTTCAAAATTGCGGGCGTGGGGATGCTGGTGGCAGTGTCCTATCAGATTTTACAGCGATCCGGGCGGGATGAGCAGGCATTGCTCCTGTCCCTGTCAGGGGTGGTGTTTGTTCTCCTCATTCTGATCGGAAAAATCGGGGATCTCTTCGGGGAAATCCGGTCGATTTTTGGCATATGAGCGGGACGTTCGCATTGTGCGGAGCGGGACTTTGCGCTCTGGTGACCATTTTGTTGCTGAAAGAACTGAAAAAGGAATACACCCTTTTGGTGTCAGCGGCGTTTTGCCTTCTCTTTCTCGGGTTTCTTCTGCCGAAGGTGTCTGCCGTGGTGGATTTTGTCAAAAACGGCGCGGCTTTGGTGCAGAATGGATACGCGGAGACCATTTTGCGGGGACTCGGCATCACCTGGCTCACTTCCTCAGCGGGGGAAATCTGTCGCTCTTCTGGAGAAGCGGGACTGGGCGGGCAAATCGAGACGGCTGGTCGGGTGGAGCTCATCGTGCTGTCTCTCCCGCTGTTCCGCCAGCTTTTGGATTTGGCAATCCTATGAGCTTGCGGCGCGTGTTGGGGATGCTCTTGTGCGTCCTGTGGCTGGCAATCCCAGCGGCGGGAGCAGAATATCGTTATCGGCTGGAAGAAGGGGCAGAGGGGGCGCGTGACGGCTGGGACAAGCTGGTGGAGGCTCTGCCGAAGGATTTGCAGCAGGAAATGGACGGACTTTCTCCCACCGATGAAGCGGGCACGAGAGAAGCACTCAACGAGAAGGTGAGCATCCGCTACTGGCTGAATCGTCTGTGGGAAGCGGCGGCGGAGCATGGCGGGATGCTGCTTCCGAAGCTTATTCCCCTCCTGTCCCTTCTTCTCATCATGGCGGCGGCGCGGATGACCTTGTCTGCGGGATCCGAGGCATTGTCCGCATCCTTTCTTACATACGGGAGACTGGTTTTAGCGCTGGGGGTGTTCGGCGTCACGGCGGAGGCAATTACGGCGGCACAGGCATATCTGACAAGGCTGTGCGGGGTGATGAATCTGATGACGCCCGTGATGGAAATGCTCTCTCTGGCGGGGGGCGGCGTGACCCAGGGGAAGGTGGCGGTCTCCGGCGTGATGCTGGCGGTGACGGTGATCGGAAACCTGAACGCCGGTGTTCTGGCTCCCATCCTGCACCTGCTGTTTGTCTTGTCCGCGGCGGCATCGGTGTCGGGGGAGATGAAATTCAGTGCCTTCCCGGGAGCACTAAGACGGCTGTTTCTTCGGGTTTGGCAGATTGCCGTCATTTGCTTTTCCTTCCTTCTGGGAAGTCAGTCGGTGCTGGCGCGGGGAGCGGACAGTCTGGCGGTGCGGGGAGCGAAATTTGCCCTCGGCTCCATGATTCCCATGGCGGGGAGCGTGCTGGCGGAGGCGTTTACCACTGTGACGGCGGGGATCGGGATGGTGCGAACCTGCGCGGGCATCGGGGGAATCGTGGTGCTCCTTCTCCTGCTTCTGCCGGGTATCGTGCCTCCTATGCTACTCAAGTGGGGGCTTGGTCTTCTGGAAAGCGGCGCGGAGCTTCTGCGTCTGGAGGATTTTGCCGCGCTCCTGCGGGAAGCCAAGGGGATTTTGGAGTTGCTCATCGCGATTCTTCTGTACACCTCTCTCTTGTTTCTCTTTGCGGTGTTCCTGTTTACGAAAGGGCAGGTGGGGGCATGAGGACGTATTTCAACACGCTGGTATTTCTGCTTCTCCTGTCCCAGATTGTCCTTTCGATCGGGAAGGAGGCATCAAAGAAGGAGCTGCGGCTTTTGTGCGGACTGGTTCTTCTCACCGCCATGCTGTCCCCCCTCGGCATGAAGGTGGATTTTCGTGAAATTATCCGGGAACAGGCGCGCGATTTTTTTGAGACACCCTCCGAAAAAATCCCAGAGGAGGACGACTGCCGGATTCTGGCTTTGAGTGTGATGCAATATGCGGCGGAGCGGTACGGGGTGGATGAAAAACATCTCGAATGCGTTGTGGTGACGGATGAGGAGGGGCGTGTGACGGAGTTGCAAATATTCGTTTCCTCCGCGCCCTACGCTGTCCGTGCCCAGATGCAAGAAGAATTGGAAGAGATGTTTGGGGTGGAGGTGGCGGTCTACGGGGAATAGAAGAACGGGAGGAAGGATGGAAACGACGGAAAAAAAGCCCGATCGGCGAAAAATCGCGGTGATCGGACTGGCGGCGGCGGGAATTTTGATGCTTTTTCTGGGGGGACTGACCGGGAGGGACAAGAGGGAAACAGCAGAGACGGCATACACGGATGTGGGATTTTACACCGGGTATCTGGAGGAGCGGATTACCTCTCTCTGTCTGGAAATTGACGGGGTGACGGAGGCGGAGGTGTTTCTCACCCTCGACTGCTCCAGCGAGTACATTTACCGGGATGACGGTGCGTCGGATTTTCTGATTCTGGCAGATTCCGACGGAGAAGCGGCGGTAATGCTGTGCGAGATTTACCCGAGAGTGCGGGGGATTGCCGTGGTCTGCACCGGGGGCGATCTGCCTCGAATCCGGGAAACGGTGACGGAGCTCCTCTGCGCCGCTCTGGATCTGCCGGCAAACCGGATCCGGGTCGCGGGAGGAAAATCCGGATTTCCGTCATAAGGAGAGGCAAGCGAGCATAGAATGAATCGAAAACCGAAAGGGAGGTATCGATATGAAATTGCGGGAACTGATGGAAAAGGGGAAGACCCTCTTAAAGAAAGCGGGAACGAAAACACTCATTGCGTCGTGCGCTGTGCTGGTGCTTGGGTGTGCGGTGGTGCTGAATTTCGTCCTGGGTGGCGACACAAGCAAGGATACGGGCAGTAAAATGGCGATTGATCTGGCATCCGCCGGAGAACAAAACACGCTGAAGCCAGACGAGGTGCAGGATTATTTTGCATCCATCAGCTTACAGCGGAAGCAGGCGAGGGATGAGGCGGTGGAGGTGCTGAAGACCGTCTCGGAGAGCGACACGGCGCTGGAGGAGGCAAAGCAGGCGGCGCTGACCGACATCAACAAGATTGCACGAGACATGGCGGCGGAGGCGAATATTGAGTCTCTGGTACAGGCAAAGGGATTTGCACAGTGCATTGCGGTGATCAGCGAGGATACCTGTAGCGTCATTGTGGAAAGCAACGGACTTCTCCCCGGGGAAGTGGCGCAGATTTCCGAAATCGTCTACGAGCAGGCGGGCATTCACCCGGCAAACCTCAAAATCATCGAACGGGACAGTCAGGCATAACAAAAGACCTTCGTCCGAGGAAGGGATTCCTCTCCGGGCGAAGGTTTTTTCCCGATTGCCTTGCTTTTCTCCCCGAAGTGTGGTAGAATAGAGAAAACTTCGGATTTTGAAAGGATTTGACATGAATATCTTTAACGCATGGGAAGTGGGGCTTCTGCACAGCCTGCAGGATGCGGTGGGCGGTCCCTTCCTCGATAAAGTGATGCCCCTCATTACGATGCTTGGGGACGCAGGGATTTTCTGGATTCTTCTGGCGGCGGCGCTGCTGTTTTTTAAGAAAACCCGCCGTGCAGGCGTGACCATGGGAATTGCTCTGCTTCTGATGCTTCTCTGCGGCAACACCATTTTGAAGCCCCTGATCCAGCGGATTCGTCCCTATGATTTTGACACCAGCATCGTCTTGATTATTCCCCCGGAAAGCCAGTATTCCTTCCCCTCCGGACACACGTATGCATCCTTTGCAGCGGCGGTTTCCCTGTTCCTGTATCACAAGAAATCCGGCGTGGCTGCTATCGTTCTGGCGGCTCTCATCGCCTTCTCAAGACTGTACCTCATGGTGCACTATCCCCTCGACATCGTGGGCGGAATTGTGCTCGGCATCCTCACCGCCATTGCGGCATCGTATCTCGCAAAGCTCCTCATCGACAAGACTCATATGCCTGCGTGATCATTTCCGCGACGGCGCCATGCCAACGTCCCGGATGCTCTGGGAAATGGTCTCAGCGGAGAGTCGCAGTCGGCGCATTTCGTCGTCGTTCAGAGGAATGTCCAGAACCTGCTTGACCCCTTCCCGACCGATGACGGCAGGGACGCTGAGGCAGATGTCGGACAGCCCGTAGTGCCCGTTCACCAGGGTGGACACGGGAAGAATGGAGTCTTCGTCGCTGACGATGGATTTTACGATCCGCTTGGTGGACTGAGCAATCGCATAATAGGTAGCGCCTTTGGCACGGATGATGTCATAGGCGCTGTTTTTTACATAGTCGAAGAGGGGAACGAGCTCGGACAGGGAAGAGCCGTGCAGTTTGCAGTATTCGTCGATATCAATACCGGATACGTTGGCGGAGGACCAGACAGCCAGTTCGCTGTCCCCGTGTTCCCCGATGATGAAGGAATGGACGTTGCGGGAATCCACTCCAAGGCGATGCCCCACCAGGTATTTCAGTCGGGCGGTATCGAGCACAGTGCCGCTTCCGATGACGCGATGAGGGTCAAATCCCGAGAGCTGCAGGGAAGCATAGGTGAGAATATCCACGGGATTGGTCACGATGAGCAGAATGCACTCCCGGTTGACTTCTGTGATCCGCTCGATGATCTCCCGGAAGATTTTCACGTTTCGCCCCAGAAGATCAATGCGGGTTTCCCCTTCCTTCTGATTCACCCCGGCAGCAACGATGACAATGGAGGCATTTTCCAGCGCGCCGTAGGTGCCGTCGTAAATCTGCATCTGGGAGAGGAAGGGGAGGCAATGGGAGAGATCCAACGCTTCCCCCCGTGCCTTCTCCTCTCTGGCGTCGATGAGCACCATTTCGTTGAACAATTCGCTTTCCATCAGCGTGTAGGCAATGGTGGAGCCTACAAATCCGCAACCGACAATTCCGATTTTTTTAATATCCGTCATAAGAACCTCCCTTGGTTTGTGGGAGTTAGGATGCCCCGATAGCGAAAATTTATGCGTAAAAAACAAAAAACTGCATCCGTTTTCCCGTGGGAAAGGGGTGCAGTTCTCTTTTTGATTATCTGATTTCGACAGTGACTTTTTTGTCAGCCATTTTTGCCGCTGCTTTTGCGACTGTACGGATGGCGCGGGCGATCTTACCGTGCTTGCCGATGATCATGCCCATGTCCGCTTCCGCAACGTTCAGTGTCAGGACGGTGCCAGATTCGTTTTCCTCTTCCGTCACACTCACAGCGTCCGGATCGTCCACAATAGCGCGTGCCATGTCAGCCAGAACTTCCTTCAAGTCGATGTCGTGATAGGTTGCGCTGCTGGTATTGTCCATCATTATTTAATGATACCGCTCTTAACGAGAAGGGACTTTACGGTTTCGGTGGGCTGAGCGCCGTTCTGAAGCCACTTCTGAACTTTTTCTTCGTCAACCTTGATGTCTGCGGGGTTGGTCATGGGGTTGTAGTAACCAACTTCTTCGATGAAGCGGCCGTCACGGGGAGATCTGGAATCTGCAACGATAATGCGGTAGAAGGGAGCCTTCTTTGCGCCCATTCTTCTGAGTCTGATTTTAACCATTTTGTCCTCCAAAAATTTTGTTTTTCTTTTTTTGTATAAAAATCCGTCTTGCTCTCAGAAAGAGAACGGAATTTTCATCTTCTTTTTACCTTTTTTGCCGCCCAACTGACCGGAGAATTGCTTGATCATTTTGTTCATCTGCTCGTACTGACGGAGAAGCTTGTTGACCTCTTCTACGGTGGTGCCGCTTCCCTGGGCAATGCGCTTGCGGCGGGATCCGTTGATCACGGAGGGGTGTTCCCGTTCCTGCTCCGTCATGGAAAGGATGATTGCTTCCGTTCTGGCGACGGCTTTTTCGTCCAGTTTGGCATCCTTCAGGGCACCGGGTTTCATACCGGGAATCATGCCGGCGATTTCTTCCAGACTGCCCATGTTTTTGATCTGCCGGAACTGATCGAGATAGTCGGTCAGGGTAAAGGTGTTTTCGCGGAGCTTTTTCTCCAGTTCTGCTGCCTTTTTGTCATCGAAATTCTGCTGTGCCTTTTCGATGAGCGTCAGGACATCCCCCATTCCGAGAATCCGGGAAGCCATCCGATCGGGGTAGAAGGGCTCGATGGCGTCCAGTTTTTCGCCCACACCGATGAACTTGATGGGCTTGCCGGTAACGTGGCGGATGGACAGAGCCGCACCGCCTCGGGTATCGCCGTCCAGCTTGGAAAGGAGTACACCGGTGATGTCCAGCTGTTCGTTGAAGGAAGAAGCCACGTTGACCGCGTCCTGACCCGTCATGGCATCCACCACCAGGAGGATTTCTGTGGGAGAAACGGCTTCCTTAATGGAGGAAAGCTCGCCCATGAGAACCTCGTCTACGTGAAGACGACCGGCGGTATCGATGAACACCATGTCGTGACCGTGGCGTTCGGCGTGTGCCATCCCCGCTTTGGCGATTTCCACGGGATTGGCGGTGCCCATCTCAAAGACGGGAACATCAATCTGTCCACCGACCACCTTGAGCTGATCACTGGCTGCGGGACGGTAGATGTCGCAGGCGACAAGCAGGTGACGCCTCCCCTGTTTTTTGTACATACCGGCGAGTTTGGCGGAGTGGGTGGTTTTACCGGAACCCTGAAGCCCCACCATCATGATGACGGTAGGTGGTCGGGAGGAGATCTGCAGTTTGTTGTTTGTCTCGCCCATGAGGCGGATCAGTTCTTCGTGAACGATCTTGATGATCTGCTGGGCGGGCAGGAGGCTTTCCAGAACCTCGGAGCCCACGGCGCGTTCGGTGACGGTCTTGATGAAATCCCGAACCACCTTGAAGTTGACGTCGGCTTCCAGGAGGGCGAGCTTGACTTCCCGCATTCCTTCCTTGACGTCCGCCTCGGTGAGCTTTCCTTTGTTTTTGAATTTTTTGAAAGCGTTTTCAAGCTTTTCGGATAAATTGGAAAACATGAATGCTCCTGTAATCAATTTCTTGCGGCGTGAAGACCGCAGAGCTTGTGGATGATGGGATGAAGCGCTTCTGCTGGGATGTTCGTTTCGGTTTCGGCAAGGGAAGTGAGCGCCCGGATGATCTCGTCGAGGCGAGCGGATGTTTCTTCCGCTTTTTCCCGGATTTTCAGTCGTTCTTCCAAAGAGTAGATTTCTTCTTCGCTCTTCTTGATGGAGTCGCGAACGCCCTGCCGGGAAATGCCCGTCAACTCGGAAATTTCCGAAAGGGAATAGTCTTCGTTGTAGTAATACTCCAGAATTTCCCGCTTTCTCTCGCTGAGAAGCACACCGTACGTGTCAAGGAGAAGAGAGAATTTCATATCTTTTTCAAAAATACCAATCACCGCACAATGCTGTAAAGTAAAATGCTTTACAGAGTATACCACACCCAGTCCCATTTGTCAAGAGTTTTTCAAAACTTTTGTGGATTTCGACAAAAAAAGCAGGCGATTCCGGGAAATCCGAAAGCGTCTGCCCTTTTGGATGGAATCATATCGTTGTGACAAGATTGTCGTACGCGGTTTTGAAGCCGAGAGAAGCGAATAGGGCTTCCGTCTCCCGGCACACCGGATATCTCAGTTCGCGGCACCGGTTCTGGGAAAACCAAGTTCCACGGGAATGTCCTGTTTTGCTTCGATTAGTCGATGGTCATTTCAAACGCCACGTTGTACTGACCGAAGGAGATGTTGAACTTGTAAGAGCCGGGGGCGAATTCCGTTTCGGGCTTCAGCGCGATACAAGTCGGATCGTAGCCATGTCGTTCTGTGAGC
>JAZSQX010000015.1:0-5520 GCA_045538235.1 Eubacteriales bacterium | reverse complement strand
ACACCGTAGGACACGCGGCAGAGCTTTTATCCGACTACACCGTCAGCCATGGTCACGCAGTGGCAGGAGGTATGCACGTCATTGCCAATCTCTCCCTCGCTCTCGGACTGTGTGAGGACGATCTTCCGGCGCGCATCGATCGGGTGCTGACAAAATATCACCTCGATCCCCTGCTGTGCCGCCGTTTCTCCCCCGATCAACTGGCAGAAGCCGCCCTACACGACAAAAAAATGCGGCGCAACACCATCACGCTGATTCTCCCTCGCGCCATCGGACAATGCGAGCTGCGGGAATTCTCCGCGGACGATCTGCCAGAGCTGATCCGACGTGGTTTGGCAGACTAACCCCGCAATCCTACTAAAACAGAACGGAATTTTCCCATGAATGCGATACTTCACCATCTCAACCCGGCGGGATGTCTGGATGCGGTTCCCTCCAAGTCTGCGGCACATCGCCTTCTGATCTGCGCCGCCCTGTCGGAGTCTCCCTCCCGCATCCGCTGTGCCAAGATCAATGACGACATCGAAGCCACCGTACGCTGTCTCAATGCCCTCGGAGCGAACATCTGCTTCCAAAACGGCATCCTCCATGTCACGCCTCTCCGCACCCTTCCCTCTCACGCGGTTCTGGACTGCGGGGAATCGGGCTCTACCCTCCGGTTTCTCCTGCCCGTGGTGCTGGCGCTTGGGGTTTCGGCGGATTTCCAAATGAGCGGCAGACTTCCCGCCCGTCCTCTCTCCCCCCTCTACGAAGAGCTGATCTCCCACGGTGCCGTCCTCAGCCCCCAGGGATCCAATCCTCTGTCGGTCAGCGGCAAGCTCCGGGGCGGCAACTACATGATGGCAGGAAATGTCTCGTCTCAGTTTACGACGGGACTTCTTCTGGCACTTTCTCTCCTGAATGAACCATCCGTTATCACGCTGACGGGAAAGATGGAATCCCGTCCCTACATCGATCTGACCCTTTCCATCCTTCGAACATATGGCGGAAATCCCACGGAAGAAAACGGCACGTTCCGGATTTTCCCGACCCGATACCGCGCCATTCCCGATGGCACCGTGGAGGGAGACTGGTCCGGTGCCGCCATGATGCTTGCCTGCGGTGCTCTTTCCGAAGCCGGAATCACCGTTCGGGGGCTGGATCCCGCCTCCACCCAGGGCGACCGGGCAATTCTCCCCATTCTCGCTGCGTTTGGTGCCGAGTGCCGCCAATCCGCCGACGGAATCACCGTGCGAAGAGGAAATCTTCACGGGATCACCGTGGATGCAGCGGATATTCCCGACATCGTTCCCCCCATCGCGGCGGTCGCAGCAGCAGCAGAGGGAACGACCGTTATCGAAAACTGCGGCAGACTCCGGCTGAAGGAAAGCGATCGGCTGGAGACTGTCTCCGGAATGCTCCGCTCTCTGGGGGCAGATGCCATGATCAAGGGAGATTCCCTCGTCATCCATGGCAAAAAACACCTCGCCGGAGGCATCACGGATTCCTATGGGGATCACCGGATTGCCATGGCAGCCGCCGTTCTCGCCGTGGTATGCGAACATCCCGTTACCATTCAGAATGCGGAAGCGGTGAAGAAATCTTACCCCGCTTTTTTCCAAGATTTCCGTCTTCTCTGCGGAGACGATGGCATCACCCTCATCGATGAAACAGGAGGTACCCTATGACCTCGTACGGAAAAAATCTCTCTCTTTCCATCTACGGCGGCTCCCACGATCCCGAGATCGGCATCCGCGTGACGGGACTTCCTGCGGGAATTGAGATCCATACAGAGATTCTTCAAGCCTTTCTAAAGCGCCGCGCTCCGGGACAGAGTCGGTTCTCCACCCAGCGAAAAGAAGGGGACGTTCCCGTCTTTCTCTCCGGTGTTACGGGGGAAAACGGCACACTGCGCACCGACGGACAGCCCTTTCACGCCGTAATCCCAAGCACCAATATGCGCTCGGGGGATTACGCCAAGCTTCGTGACATTCCCCGTCCCTCCCATGCCGATTACCCCGCCCTCGTCAAGTCCTGCGGAAAAGTGGATTTGCGTGGCGGCGGGCATTTTTCCGGCAGACTCACCGCGCCCCTGTGCATTCTCGGCGGCATCCTGAAAGAAGAGCTCCGCCGCCGTGGCATCCGAATTGGAGCTCACGTGGATGCCGTGGGAAACGTTCACGACCGGCGTTTTGACCCCGTCACCGTATCGGACGAGGATTTTGCCGCAGCTCTCGCGGGAGAATTCCCCGTTCTCGATTCCGAGGCAGGCAAGCGAATGATGGCAGAAATCGATCGTGCCCGCATGGAGAGCGACTCCGTGGGTGCCGCCATCGAATGTGCCGTCCTCGGACTGCCCGTCGGAATTGGCGAGCATCTGTTTGCCGGGATGGAAGGGCGGATTGCCTCCCTCCTGTTCTCCGTTCCCGCAGTCAAGGGAGTGGAATTCGGTGTGGGATTTGACGGTACCAGGATGCGGGGCTCCGAATACAACGATCCTTTTGTCACCGACGGTGTCACCATCCGCACCGAAACCAACCATTGCGGCGGGATTCTCGGCGGGATGACAAGCGGAATGCCCCTGATCTTCCGCGCCGCCGTCAAGCCCACCCCCTCCATTGCCAAAGAACAGCGCTCCGTGAATCTGGCATCGATGGAAAACGTCACACTCACCATCGAGGGACGCCACGACCCTTGCATTGCACAGCGCATTGTTCCCGTGGTGGAAGCCGTCGCCGCTATCGCCGTGTTCGACGCGCTTCTGGATGACCCCGCTGACCCCATGGAATCCTGATTTCTCCTCATCAATCACGAAAGGCCTGATACCATGACGAACAAGCTACGCTGCGGACTGATCGGCAAGCCCCTCGGTCACAGCTACTCTCCCGAAATTCACGCCCTTCTCGGCGATTATGCCTACGTCCTCACGGAACTGCAAGAGGAAGAAGTAGGCACCTATCTGAAATCCGGCTCCTTTGATGCCATCAACGTGACCATCCCCTATAAAAAGACCGTCATGCCCTTTCTGGACGTGATCTCCGAAGAAGCCCGCCGGATCGGATCGGTGAACACCATCACCCATCTGCCCGACGGTCGTCTGAGAGGGGATAACACGGACTATTTCGGTTTTTCCTATATGCTGGACTGCGCCGGAATTGACGTGACGGATCGGATTGTCGTGATTCTCGGAGACGGCGGGGCTTCCATGACGGCCCGCACCGTTGCCGCTGATCGTGGGGCGAAGGAAATCCGCATTCTCACCCGGAAAGACAATACCCCCGAACGCTTGCCCGCCTACCGGGATGCGGAAATCCTCATCAATACCACTCCCGTGGGGATGTACCCGAAAAACGGACAGTCCCCCGTTCCCCTGGACTCTTTCCCCCATCTTCGTGGTGTGGTGGACGTGATCTACAACCCCTCCCGCACCGCTCTCATACTGGATGCGGAGGAGAGAGGAATCCCCTCGGTTTCCGGACTCACCATGCTGGTGGGACAGGCAAAACGAGCATCGGAGCTGTTCACGAGGACGGAAATCTCCGATGATGTTCTGGATGCGGTGACCCAAAAAATCCGGAAAGCCAAAGAGAACATCACCCTCGTCGGAATGCCTGGATGCGGAAAAAGCACCGTCGGCAAGGCGCTGGCAGAATCTACCGGGCGGATGTTTCTCGATCTGGACGATGTGATCACCGAAGCCGCGGGAATGCCCATCCCGGAGATCTTCCAGAAATACGGGGAGCCCCATTTTCGGAATCTGGAAACCCGGTGTCTGGAAGAGATTTCGAAACACTCCGGCATGGTGCTCGCGATGGGAGGCGGAACCCCCATCCGTCCGGAAAACCGCCGCATGATCCGACAGAACAGCACCGTTGTGTGGCTGAAACGGGATCTCACCGCCCTCCCCACCGATGGTCGTCCCGTTTCCCAGTCCACGGAGCTCCCAAAGCTCTACGAAATCCGCCGTCCCTTCTATGAAGCCGTTTCGGATTTCGCCATCGAACTCTCCTCTTCTCCCGAAAACAACGTCAAAACCATTCTGGAGGTGATCGGTTTATGAAATTTCTGATTCTCAACGGTCCCAATCTGAATATGCTGGGCATCCGGGAGCCGAAGATTTATGGTGCCCAGAATTTTGATGCCCTTCTCACCCTCATCGATCAGTCCTGTCGAGAGGCGGGCATCGAATACGAGGCGTTCCAGTCCAATCACGAGGGTGCGCTGGTAGATAGAATTCAAGCAGCATATGGACAGTTTGACGGCATCGTCATCAATCCCGCCGCCTACACCCACACCAGCGTTGCCATTTTGGATGCGCTAAAGGCAGTCGGCATTCCCACGGCAGAGGTACACATCTCCGACATCAACACCCGAGAAGAATTCCGCCGTCACTCCTATGTTTCCCTCGCCGCCGTATTCACCATTGCGGGACATGGCTTCAATGGATATCGAGAGGCGATTTTCCGTCTGAAGGACTGGATTGAAACAAACCAATAAAACGGGAGGAAAGCATCCGATGAATCACCAGCTTTACACAGCACAATCCGATTCTGCTACGCGTCTTTCCGCTGTCATCACGACTCCCCCGGACGATACGCCCGGAGAAACACTGCCGCTGATTCTCTTTTTCTGCACGGAATCGGCAGTCGCGGAAACGACCCGGAACGGCTGCTTTCCGAAGTGATTCCACGGTATTTTCTTGACAAAGGACAATGAAGCCACATCCGCGCCATCACCGTATCCCCCCAATGTCCCTTTGATCATTTCTGGCCCCACATGATGATTCCCTTAAAAACTCTTCTGTCGGAAATCATGGGGAAATTCTCTGTGGATCCGGCGTGGACGCGCCCGTCTCCCACTTCTGTACCGATTGTTGGGACACACCGAAAATTTCGGCGAACTGCTCCTGTGTCAGCTTGGCTTCACTCCGTAATTTGCTGATGGCATCGTTACATTTCATAATCAATCCTCCTGCTTGGACAGTATCATCTGGTATTATTATACCGCATCGCTCCCCCAGCGCAAGAGAATGGGAATTGTTTTCTCCACAACCGGCGGTTGTGAGTCCGGGAATGGGTATTTACGAAAAGATATTTGAACGCTGTTGACAAGCATACGCCCGTGTAGTATAATGGAATCAACACGATCCCCGAGTGGACAATCATGAGAAGACAATAGGAGGTACCTGAGATGAAATTCTTGAAAGGCCGTTTTTCCAAAGAAAGATTCTGGCGGTGTTTCCTGTCCTACGTCATCGCGGAAGCATCTGCTATTGGATGCTTCATCATTCCCCTGTTATTAATCCAGCCATGGGTTCTGGCTCTGTTTTCCAACGACAGCGAAAACAGCGATTTGGCAGGCATCCTGTTTATCCTGTTCATCGTTCTCCTTGCATCCGTTGTATTCCACGTGATTTTTGCCTTTGCTCACCTGTATCGGAACAAGGAAGTCCGGCTGCAATACTATAAAGCGACGGTTTCGGACACCTCGCTGAAGTCTCGCACAAAATATTACATGGCGGAATACGGTCTCTCAGACATC
>JAZSQX010000098.1:0-5842 GCA_045538235.1 Eubacteriales bacterium | reverse complement strand
TGGAGATGAGCCGTAAGATCCGCCATGACCCCCGCCCGATCACTTCCGGTCACATCCATTTTGGTGACGAAGAGAATGGTGGGAATCCGGTACCGTTCCAGAAGCTGCCACAGGGTTTCCGTGTGCGCCTGTACCCCCTCTGAGCCGCTGATCACCACAATCGCGTAATCCAGCACCGCCAGCGTCCGCTCCGTCTCCGCAGAAAAATCCACGTGGCCGGGGGTGTCAAGGAGAACGATCCGGGTGTTTTCCCCCTCGAAAATCGCCTGCTTCGAGAAAATGGTGATGCCCCGCTCCCGCTCCAGAGCATGGGTATCGAAGAAGGTGTCACGACGATCCACCCGCCCCAGTTTTTTAATTTTTCCCGTGGTATACAGCAGCGCCTCCGCCAGGGTCGTTTTCCCCGCGTCCACGTGCGCCAAAATTCCGATCACCAGTTTCTTCATAAGCCAGCCTTCATCTCGTAATACACTTATTATACCACAAAACCTTGGAAAATTCGTCGCTGAGCGCGAATTTTCGAGAAGACACCCGGCTTTGTTCGCTCTTTCTTTATGGTGTCTTCATTATACCATATCCGTGCCGGTTTTTCCAGACTTTAGGAAGAAACCCGTGGAAATCTTTTCAAATCCCCTCGCCGTCGTGCCGGATGAGCCACACTTTCAGCGATCTCCTTCCCCGGTTGAGGCGGGATTTCACCGTTCCCTCCGCAATACCCAAAATCTCTGCAATTTCCGAATAAGCGAAGCCGTGGATGTCCCGCAGAACGATCACCCGTCTGGTATCCTCCGGCAACGCCGCCAGCCCATGGTGAATCGCCGCCGCCCGCTCTTTCCGGAGAACCGCTTCTTCCGGCAATTCCTCCTCCGACGTGACGGGCAGTTCCCAAATGCCGTCCTCCTCACCGTCCCAGCGGGTCAGGGGCACCGTTTCTTCCCGGCAATTTCTTCGGATGTGATCCCGGGCAGTATTCACCGTCACCCGATAAATCCATCCGGCTAACGGACATTCGCCCCGGTAACTCGTCCCTTTCTGCCAGATTTTCAGAAAGGCTTCCTGGGCAACGTCTTCCCCCTCCGAGGGATCTCCCCCGCCATCCTTCAGCGCACGACACGCGGCGGAATAGACGAAATGCTCGTAATATCCCACGAATGTTTCAAATGCCGATAGATCCCCCCCCCTGAATCAGCGAAAGTACACCTCTCCCCCGCTGTCTCCCCATTCTTTTTCGTCCATGTCCCCGCTCCCCCTCTCCGGTTTTCTTAAAATTATATACCACAAAGGCAATCTTGTCAATCCGTTCAAGTCAAAGTTGACAGAAGGTTTCCATTTCCCCTCTTATCAAGACGCTTTTTCGACAGAACTTATGACAACGGGAAATGAAAACAATTTGTAAATGTTGCATTTTGCATAAAACACGCCGCATGATTGCCTTTCTGGTGTATTTGCATAAAGCAAGTTTGCCCGTACAATATAAATAAAGAAACCAACGAGAGAGGAATTTGTATGATCGACTATATTGCCATGGGAAAGCGGATCCGCCGATATCGGGAGAAAAAGCGCTGGCTTCAGGCGGATCTGGCGTATGAAGTCAAAATGTCCAACACCACCATCAGCCACATCGAGGGAGGCAGCGGCAGACCGGAACTCAACACGGTTGTGAACATCGCCAACGCCCTGGGCGTGACGGTGGATATGCTCCTGTGTGACAGTCTGACGGAATCCCGCCGCCCCTATGAGGAGGATCTGGGGGAATTGTTCGGCGACTGCACCCCGGAGGAAATCCGGATGCTCAGCGAAATGATCCCGCCCATCCTGTCCTCCTACCGCCGCTCCGTCAAAAAAGCAATCGAATAATCCCGTCCTCCTAAACTTTCAGTCAGCGAAATCCGTTTGATGCATATACTGCATACGACGGATTTTTTGCTCGTGACCTTCCATTTCCCGGAATGAATTTTGACAATTTCGCCCAGATGCAGATAGAAATGGCAAACAAAATCAAATTAACTGTTAAAATTTGCGATAATGCATTGTTTTTAATCGATCTTTATAGTATAATATAAGCGGGTTTTTGGACTCAAATTCAAAAGAAAGGAGGAACTCCCTATGCAAGCACTAACGTGCACGTCCCTGTTTGATCTATCCCATACCATTGCCGCGCCCCATCTCCGAGAATTCCGCTATCCGTGGGAGGCCTTGGATACTTTGAAGGATTTCATTCGCACCCTGGGCGCCACACTGGATCCGGAGCGGTTTGAAAAGCGGGGAGAAGACGTGTGGATTGCAAAATCCGCCACCGTGGCTCCTACCGCGCACATCGGAGGCCCCTGCATCGTGGATGAAGAGGCGGAAATCCGTCATTGTGCCTTCATCCGTGGCAGCGCCATCATCGGCAAGCATGCCGTAGTCGGCAACTCCACGGAAATCAAAAACGCCATTCTCTTTGACTGCGTTCAGGCACCCCATTTCAACTACTGCGGCGACTCCATTCTGGGGTACAAGGCACACATAGCGGCGGGCGTCATCACGTCCAACGTCAAAGGCGACAAATCAAACGTGGTCATCCGATACCGGAATCAGCGGATCGAAACGGGCAGACGGAAGTTAGGTGCCATGTTGGGCGATTACGCCGAGGTGGGATGCAACACCGTCTTTAATCCCGGTACCATTGTGGGACGGAACACCAACATCTATCCCCTCTCCCGGGTACGCGGTGTGGTGGAACCGGACTCTATCTTCAAAAGCGATCAACAGATCGTAAGAAAACAACAGTGACGAAAGGAAAAAAACACTATGGGCAGACTTTTTGGAACCGACGGCGTTCGCGGAATTGCCAACACGGAGCTCACTGCTGACCGCGCCATGGCAATTGGACGGGCGGCGGCGACCATTTTCACCGAGGGCTGTCGATGTCGCCCGAAATTCGTAGTAGGCTGGGACACCCGTACCTCCTCCGATATGCTTGCCTGCGCAGTGATGGCGGGACTATGCTGTGTGGGAGCCGACGTGGTGGAATTGGGCGTTGTCCCCACTCCCGCGGTAGCGTATCTCATTCAGAAGTACAAGGCGGATGCGGGCATCATGATCTCCGCTTCCCACAACCCGGCGGAATTCAACGGCATCAAAATTTTCAACGGCGACGGCTACAAGTTAGACGATCTTCTGGAAGAGCGTGTCGAAGCCATTGTTCTGGACGGAGCCGCCATTCCCCCTTCTCCCATCGGCGACGGCGTGGGCAAAATCACCTTGGCAGACAACGCGGCACGGGATTACATCAACCACGTCAAGTCCAGCGTCTCCTTCTCTCTGGACGGACTGAATGTCGCCATTGACTGCGCCAACGGAAGCGCCTCCCGCACAGCAGAAACCCTCTTTACGGAACTGGGTGCCACCGTTCATATGCTCGCCAATCACCCCGACGGCTCGAACATCAACGAAAACTGCGGCTCCACCCATCTGGAATCGCTGGCGGCCTACGTCAGAGAGCATTCCCTCGACTGCGGCGTGGCGTTTGACGGAGATGCGGACCGCTGTCTCTGCGTGGATGAAAACGGAAACACCGTGGACGGCGACATGATCATGTCCATCTGCGCGCTGGATATCAAGGAGCGCGGCAGACTGAACAACAACGCCGTGGTGGGAACCATCATGACCAACTTCGGTTTCGGAAAATTCTGTGAAGCAAACGGACTCCGCTTCATTGCCACCAAGGTAGGGGATCGGTACGTCCTCGAAGAAATGCTTCTGGAGGATTACTCCTTCGGGGGAGAGCAGTCCGGTCATATCATCTTCCGGGATTTTGCCACCACAGGAGACGGGCAGCTCACCGCCGCTCAACTTCTATCCATCCTGCGGCGCAAGGGCAAGTCTTTGGCGGAACTGAACACCGTGATGGTGCAGTATCCTCAGATCACCCTGGGTCTTGCCGTATCCCAGGACGGAAAGCTCCGCTTCTACACCGACAGCGTCATCAAGAGCGCCATTGAAGAAGCCAAAGCCCTTCTCGGAACGACGGGCAGAGTGGTCGTGCGCCCCTCCGGAACTGAGCCCCTCATCCGGGTCATGGCGGAAGGCGAGGAGGAAGCTCTCATCAAGGAAGCCGCAGAACTGGTGGCAAATGCCATTCGGGAACGGCTGAAATAACCATGAATCGATTCGCAAAGCGCCAGACTCCCACGGAGTTAACGAGGAGAGGAATCATCGAAAATTCGGCGGATATTCCTCCGGCAGAGCTCCCTGCCGCACACCGTTTACAAATATGCGAGTGATTGCAAAACAAAAGAACGGCGAAAGCAGACACGCGATATTCTATCGCAGAGGTACAATTTCATATGTGTGGTATTATTGGTTTTACCGGAAATGCAGACTGTGTGGCTCACCTTCTGAACGGACTGAGCACCCTGGAATACAGAGGCTACGATTCCGCGGGCATCGCAGTTGAGACCGAAAGCGGCATCGTCAGCGTCAAATCGAAGGGCAGGCTGGAGGCGCTGCGTGAACGCCTGGCTACTCATCCTGTCCATGGGAACTGTGGGATTGGTCACACCCGATGGGCGACCCACGGCGTTCCCTCCGACGTCAACTCACACCCTCACAGTGCACCAAATCTGACTCTCGTACACAACGGCATCATTGAAAACTACGCGGAACTGAAGGAACATCTGATTTCCCTCGGATACATCTTCGATTCCGACACCGACACGGAAGCGGCAGCCAAGCAGATCGATCTCCGCTATCGGGAAACCGGGGATCCCGTCCGTGCCCTCTTTGCAGCGGCGGCCGATCTCCGCGGCTCCTTTGCCTTCGGGGTGATCTTCCACGATCGTCCCCATCAGATCTTCGCTATGCGCCGCGACAGCCCCCTCATTGTGGCAAAAACGGAAAGCGGCGGATGGATCGCTTCGGATATTCCCGCCATTCTCTCCCACACCCGCACCTATTACCGTCCTGGGGAAGATGTGGTCATCTCCCTGAACGGGAACGACATTCGTTTCTTCCGCGAAGACGGAACGGAAGCAGACATTCCTGCCGAAACGGTGGCGTGGGACGTGGAAGCAGCACAGAAATGCGGCTATCCCCACTTTATGCTGAAGGAAATCCACGAGGAACCGGAAGCACTCCGCAAAACAGTCTCCCCCAGACTCCGGAACGGGCTCCCCTTCTTTGGCGTGCCCCTTCTGGATACGGATCATCTCGAGAAAATCGGCAGCATTCACATCGTCGCCTGCGGTACTGCCATGCACGCGGGACTGTTCGGCAAGACCATGATTGAACGGTACGCCCGGATTCCCGTGAACGTGGACATTGCGTCTGAATTCCGCTACCGGAACCCCATTCTCGGGGCGAAGGATCTGGTGATTCTGATTTCCCAGTCCGGGGAAACTGCCGACACCCTCGCTGCCCTTCGTCTGGCAAAGGAAAAGGGCGCTCCCACCCTTGGCGTGGTCAACGTGGTGGGCTCCTCCGTGGCGCGGGAAGCGGATCACGTGATCTACACCTGGGCAGGTCCCGAAATCGCCGTGGCAAGCACCAAGGCATACATCGTGCAGTGCGCCATGCTGACCCTCCTTGCGGTGCGGCTTGCTCTGTCCCGCGGCACCATCACGGAGGAGGAAGCGAAAGCCGTCTGCCATTCTCTGTCGGATGACATTCCTGCCGTCATCCAAAAGGTCATCGATGACTCCGATCGGCTGAACGACATTGCCCATCAGTTGAGCCGGCATCAGCACATCTTCTACATTGGCAGGGGCATCGACAGCCTTCTGGCAACGGAAGCCTCCCTGAAGCTGAAGGAGATCTCCTACATCCACAGCGAGGCATACGCCGCCGGGGAATTAAAGCA
>JAZSQX010000165.1:0-7961 GCA_045538235.1 Eubacteriales bacterium | reverse complement strand
CCTCGTAGGTCGTGCGATCCAGCATCCGGACTTTCGCCCCGATCCCCCGCAGGATTTCAAAGGAGCAGGTGATGTCAGAAACAGCGGGAATGTTCTCAAGAATACACTTTCCCCGTACCAGAACGCAGGCGTATATAATGGGCAGGGCGGCATTTTTCGAACCCGAAATTTCGACCTGTCCGAACAGGGGAGTTCCCCCGTGAATCAGCATTTTTTCCATATTTATACCAAGCCTTTCCTATATGAATAAGGCGTATGTTCAAATTGAGAAGCCCCAAAACCGTGTTGTCCCGACAGAGGGGCAGAATCTTACAGTTTAGGTCATATTATTATAACAGTTTATGCACAAAATTGAAAGAGTTTTTTCAATGATTTTCATAAAGTTTATATTTCGTGTGCAATATAAATAATTTGAATAGAGAGACCATCAGTCTTTTGCGACAAGTTTGCCATTAATTGCATTATAAATGTAATCTCCCATTCGATCCGTGGTGATCCGTTTGCAGGGAATCAAGCAGAAATCCCCTTCATTCCCGTAAAAGCTGAGGGTGTAACAAGGCTCAATCCCCAGAATCCGCACGGTTTCTTCCCCGTCCGAATCGGTTCCAATGTCTTTTTTTACATTAAACAGTATATTGACGCTGTCCGTAAGTTGTGCAGAATAGGCGCTGCCTTCCGTAAGAAAGCACCAGGTGCCGCGGGCATGAGTGACCTTTCCCTCTTCCACGCGGCAGATAACGGAATGCTCCGCCACCTCCACCCCGTCGATGGTTCGCAGACACCGAGCATAACATACACCGCCTGTCTCCCACACATAGGTAATTTTCGTCTGTACCTCAAGAGCGTTCTGGCTCACAAAATCCCGGCTTCCCGCATCCAGAAACGCCTGTACCGCCGCCGTCACCTCATCTCCCTTGGGTCCAGTAACGCGGTTGAGAGGCTCCTGTCCGCTTTCCACCATTTCCATTTCATAGGTGGCAGTGTCGCGGTCATATCGGAAGGAGAAATCCTTTCCGAATTCCACCCGGGCCCCCCCTTCTACCAGAATCAGTTCCCCGTTCGGCATCTGGTAGGACACATCCACCTTTCCACCGCCCAGCATTTCTGCCACGGCGTGGTTGTAGTTTTCCGAGTTATATAGGTACACCGTTCCCCATTCCCGCTCCGTCTGAATCAGATCCGGATCCACCTCGATCTGTGCATCGTGCAGAACGGCAAGGAGATCCGTCACCGCGCTGTCGGGGAGGCGGTTCAGTTCCCGGTTCAGTTTGATGATAAAAAACGTCAGAATTAAGCACGCCGCGGCAATAATTCCGCTGAGGGCAATCATAAGTTTCGTTCGCTGCATCGCTTTCTCCTTTCTTTCCTCCGTTCTGCCGTCCCCTTATTGCTGGGGGATGCGGTTGGATATTCGCACCACTCCTCGCCACTCGGGCAGGATGGCTTCTGCTTCAAAATTGGTTCGATAGACCAAGTGGATGTTCTCCGCCTGCTGTTCCATGGTATTCATGTACCGGGCAAACCACTGTTCCGTATACGTCTCCAGCCGGCTTCCCAAGTTATTCACCGCCATCATGGACATGGTCACTTCCTTCAGATAGCCGTTTTCAAACACCGCGACAACCGCCGGCTCCGTATCCGCAAAGGGAGTATTATCAAAGAAATAATGATAGGTGAGAATCACCGCTCCATTCTTCGCCGTCACGCCCGTCAAGAGAATTTCCGCATCGTCTCCCATATAGGATCGGTCAATGGCACGCACCGACGCGATCAAAGCCGCACCAGCCCGGAGATACGTCCCCATGCCATAGAAACCGGGATCCCCCACAAGATCGGACACGCTGATCGCCACATCCGCCGTGGACTGGTATTCCCACGTATTCCGGCGCACGTACAGAACCCCGCGAGAGTCCACAAAGCCCCGGGTTCCGTCCATTTCCGTATAGGTACTGAGAACCTTGTCGGGATTGAAGCCCACACTGTTCATAAGCGCGCGCAGATGTTCTTCCCGATCCGGGATCTTCTCCGCCAGTTCATCCGTCATGGTGATGGCACGAACGGTCAGAGGGGCGGTAAACACGGGTTCTCCGTTGTCCGAGAACAGGAAAGAGAAGAGATTTCTTCCGTAGGAACGGATAAAGCGCTGCAATTCCTGCACCGTCAGCGTTTTCGCACCGATATCGGCCGCATACGCCGTTACGTTTCCGTCCCCATCCCGCACCATGGCACGCACCGTGTCGTTATCCGCCGCATAGGGGACGAGGAACAGTTCATACACAAAAGTGCCAACGGATTTTACGGATGCTCCCTCGTCTGCCGCACCCAGCGCGGTTACAACCACATCGGGAAGAGGCGTGTGATACCGCAAATATACCGTATTCTCTTCCTCCATCATCCCATTCCAGGTCGCCGTCTCGGGGATGATGTTTTCTTCCCTCAGAAGAGACGCCAGCACGGGAGAAACCAGGCTGTAGAGTTCCGTCAGAATGTTCACCGAATTGCTGACCCCACTTCGGTTTCCGTCCAGGGTGATCCCGATAAATTCGGGCAGAAGATGTCTGGCGGCATCCACCTCCACCGTCTGCTGCTCCGACGTGATCCGCTCCAGATCAAACACGTCCCGGTCCGTGACGGTGGTGCTTCTGCCGATCATGAGAATCATCACCACGGTAAGGGCGAGAAGCAGCACAAACAACACCGCCACCACAAGGGAAGCCGTGCTCTCTGTGAAACTGCTTTTTTTATTTTTCCGCTCCGCTCTTTTCATCCGATTCACCGATTTTTTCTTTTTCTTCCGTCTTCAGTTTGCTTTCCACGGGAAGCTCCAACGTTACGGAAGTGCCTTTTCCCTGAATACTGGTGACAGAGATACTACCGCCGTGGGCTTCTGCGATTTCTTTGGCAATGGCAAGTCCCAGACCGGTACCGCCCGCATCCTGGTTCCGGGATTTTTCCACCCGGTAAAACCGTTCAAACAGATGGGGCAGATCCTCTTCGGGAATTCCGATGCCGTTGTCCGTGACCTTCGCCACCACGGTATTCGCTGTCCGGGACAACTTGACGACAATGAGCCCGCCGTCGGGGGTGTATTTGATGGCGTTGGAGAGAATATTGACCACGATCTGCTCGATCCGCTGACGGTCGGCGGTAATTTCGTAGGTTTCGTCCCGTCCGCAGCCAAAGGTAATTCGATGCCCATGTGCCTCCAGATCGCTCCGCATGACATCACACAGCCGTCTGAGAGACTGCTTGAAATCGAAGGTCTCCACATTCCATTTGGTGCGCTTGTTGTCGAGCCGTGACAGCACCAGCAAATCCGACACGATACGGGTCATCCGGTCGCTTTCGGACAGCACCATGTCGAGAAAATCGTCCCGCATTTCGGGATCCATCTCGGGATCCATCCGAACCGTCTCCGTCGCCCCCTTAATGGAGGTGAGAGGGGTACGCAGTTCGTGAGATACATTGGCGACAAATTCTCTGCGGCTTTCGTCCAGTTCATACCGTGCCGTCACATCGTGAATGATGATGACACAGCCCGTGGACTGCTTTTTCCCGGCGTAATACCGGATCACCGCAAAGCTGACGTCATAGACCCGCTTTCCACACACCCGGTCGTGGAAGAGGAAGCCGTCGCGGGCTTTTTCGTATTCCACGTCAGGAGAGATCAGGCGGATGGTATTTCCGCTTAATATCAGGGGCAGATCCAGCATTTCGAAGCATCGGTCAAGGGTCATTTTTCCTTGCGCCAACTCTTCTCCAAACAGTTCTTCCGCACTGTTGTTGGAATGGAGCACCTTGCCGTCCGCGGTAAACGCCAATACGGCATCCCGCATACAAGACAGCATGGTATCCAGCTTCTTTCGCTCCCCGTCCACTTCCTCCAAGGTGCCGCGCAGTCGTTCTCTCATGTAGTTGAAATTTTCCGCCAGCACCCCGATTTCGTCGGAGGAGCGCACATCGATTTCGTGGGAAAATTCCCCCGATGCCACCAGCTGAGTCCCGTAGGTCATGCTCTGGATGGGCGCGGAAATGGATTTTGCCAAAAAGAACGACAAAAGCACCGCAATGAGGATTCCGATAAACATCGCCTGCAGAATAATGGAAAAGAGGACGCTGTTGAGCTGCCGCATCTCTTCCAGGGAGTCCTTGATGTAGATGATGCAGTCCTCTTCCTCTCCGCCGCTGACGGGAATCCGAACTGCCCAGTCGGAGTAGTCCGTACCGCCGCTGCTGATATTCACTCCGGAACCACTGATTGCCGCCAGCAGATTGGGCGTGAGAATCAGGTGTGAGCCCAGGTCAATATCGGAGCCGAGGAGCATTTCCCCATCCAAATTGAGAACGTAGTAATTGCGGTATTCGTCAATTCCGAGAATACTGCCGTAAGAAGCGAGGATTTCTTTCATGTCAGCCGCCGGGCTTTCACTCTGTGCCGCCTGTCTGAGATCCGTCATGAGAACGCCCTGCTCCTCAAAGCATTCGCGCATCTGATCCATAAAATCGTCCACGTAGTAGGAGGTAACGCCGTTCACCAGAATGGCACCCACCGCACACATGACGGCAACGATAAAAATAAGAAGGATCAAAACAATCTTAAAATACAGACTTTTCAACATAATTCCGACCGGGATTATCTTTTGGCAAGATAATAGCCCACTCCGCGTTTCGTCAAAATATATTCGGGTCTCTGAGAATCCCGCTCGATTTTTTCACGCAGACGGCTGATCGCCACGTCCACGTTGCGTACATCCCCGTAAAAATTGTTGTATCCCCATACGTTTTTGAGAATATCCTCTCTGGAACAGCCGATTCCGAGATTCTGTGCGAGATATAGGAGAATATCGTATTCCTTTTCCGACAGTTCCAGCGGTTCGCCGTTTTTCCGCACCTCCGCAACGGACGTGTGAATCTCCAATTCTCCCACCGCAATGGTCGCATCTACCTTTTGCTCGCTCCGCATCACGAGACCCGCAGAGCGTCGGATATTGGCACGGATCCGGGAGAGAAGTTCCGGAATGGAAAAGGGTTTTGTTACATAGTCGTCCGCGCCCGTTTCCAGACCCAGCACCTTGTCCTTCTCCTCTTCCCTTGCCGTGACGAAAATGATAGGAACCTGGCTCTTGTAGCGAATCCGCTCGCACACCTCGTATCCCGTCATCTTGGGAAGCATGATGTCTAAGAGAATCAAATCATAATTGCCTTCCATCGCCTTGTTCAGTCCCGTTTCCCCGTCGTACGCCGTATCGCACTCATACCCGTCCTTCATGAGGGAATACACCAGCACCTTGGCAATGTTCTTTTCGTCCTCTACGACGAGGATTCTTTTCTTATTCGTTTCCATGATAAACTCTGTCCTTCTTTCTTCGGATCACGATTTTTCGGATAAATTTGCCGTTTTGTAGGAAGCACTGCTCAGTTCGCTGATGAGTCGGATCATCTGCGTACTGCTCCAGCAATCCTCCAGTCTCAGGATACAGCTTTTGTGCGTGGTGAGATAGGAAATCATTTCGTCCAGCACCTGTTCGGCATCGCTTGCTCCGTTGACGGTGAAGTCCGCGGTGATGGGCAAATATCCCCCTCGCCGGAGTGCCTGATCCACCGCTTCCTTCCCCGTACTCAGGGTGAGATGTGCGTGCTGCATGGTCATGCGCCAGAATCGGTCGTTCAGAGCATCACAGGATGCCGCCGGATTCTCTTCGTCCATATCAAAGGGAAATACGCCGTATTCTCCCGCGGCATATGCGGTCAGCGCCGTTTCAGCCACAGTTCCTTCATTAAAGAACAGCGTATATTCCAGCCCGTACCTGTCCAGATACTGTCGGACGGGAAATGCCGGCTCATCGATGTCGGGTGTGCTGCAAAGAACATAAATCCGCCGCACAAACCGCTGCTCCTCGTCTTTTTCTTCCTCTTCATCGGGAACGATGTTTTCTGCGGGAAGGTACATCTGAATCAATCTTTCCAGAGAAAAATTCCCGCTGCCGTCATGGATCCGCATGGAAACCGTGCCGTCCTTGTGAGAAACGGTCTCCAGGGTCAGTCCCACCGCCTCGCACACCGGCTCCGCCTCCACGTAATAGATACCGGAATCCCGGAATACGCCGATGGAGGAAAGGATCTTTCCATTGACCGCCGCCGATTGATGGGGGAACAGGATAGAAATATACCCCCCCGTGGCCGTATTGGTGATGAGCAGATTATCGGAGCGCGGCATGGTCACTGCAATGGTTTCAAACATGGCGCACAGATCGGCGGGAATGTAATGCTTTCCGTCCCGCACCACCAGCGGCGCAATGGAGTCCTTATACCATGCCTCATCGTTGTGGAACAGGGAGGGAATTTCCGTCTCCGCTGCCTGTCCGGAAAGGGCACCTCCTCCTACGATCAAAAAGCACAGTACCAGACAAGTGACAACGGCACGTCCTATTCGGTTTGATTTCATGTCGTCCTCCTGTTCTGCGGCATTACGGGAGTTCTGCCCCCGACAACTCCGCCTTGTGATAGGCTACGGCAAGGTCTACCACCATTCCGTAACTCTTGGAGCCTTCCGTCCCCTGAATCACCAGATAGGTGTTGTTCACCGTATCGCTCACCTCTGCCGCCACGTTTTCCCGGTATTTCTCAAAAAAATCGCTGTAGCACGCCAGATCGTACCGCACCCGGGAATCCAGTTGTGTCACTGCCTCCCGATACAGGGTGGGAGATGCTTTATACAGAGGAGATGCGAGATATTCATACATATTCAAATACCCCGCGTAACGCATATACGGATCCTCGGAAGAAATGCAGACCAGGTACGCGATAAAATTGGCCTCGTCCTCTCTGGCAATGCCCCGCTGATGTGCCATTTCGTGGGCGGTGGTATAGACGTTAACGAAATCGGGATAGTTGGTATTCAGATTGGCTTCTCCCGTAAAGAAGGTGTACACCCCGGAAATGTGGGTGTAAGTCATGTATTCCGACAGCACGATCTGTTTCACGGGGGCTTTCAGTTTCTTGATAAACCCATACCGCTCCGAGAGTGCCGCATAGGATTCCGTACAGAGTTCGACCGTTTTCTTGTGAGAATAGGGGCGGACGGAGCCGGTGGTTTCCACGAACATCACCTGATCCTCCAGTTCATTGAGCTGACGGATCACGTGCAGGGTGGTTTCGTAGAGTTCCTCCTTCGACACCTTTTCTCTGGGAATCCCGATCCGCTGATCGAGAGGCGTGGTGTGATACCCGGCTCCAAACAGGAATACGAACAAAAAGTACACCAGAAGCAGCACGGACAGAACCCCCGTGATGCATCGAATGAACGCCTGCTTCCCCACCGATGCCCGCTTGGTCAGAAACAGCGTAATAACCGCCACCAGCACGGGACTGCTGATGAGAAGACACTCCGCCAGGGAGAAGGGAATCCACGCAGTCAGTGTCGCCGTTACCGCCCGGAGATTCCCGGAAATATATCGATTGAACCAGTCCGCAAAGCCGGGATGGTTCGTATAGCCCAGATTCACCCCCAGGGCAATCAGCGCGAGCGCCGCAAACACCATGGCAGTTTTCGGGATGTAGGCTGTGAGTTTCCGCATAAATTATCCTTTCTCTTCCGCATCGGGAAGGGGAAGATGCAATGCCTCCGCCAGATGCCGAATATCCTCCGGCACGGGAGCCGTCACGGTGATATCCTCGTTCCGGGCGGGATGGGGGAACACCGTGCGATAGGAATGGAGCGCGTGACGCTCGATGTAGGGGCTGGCCGATCCGTACAGGGTGTCCCCCGTCACGGGACAGCCGATGGAAGCAAACTGCACGCGAATCTGATGGGTTCGCCCCGTGATAGGAGATGCCTGCACCACGGAATGTCCTTCGTGGGAGTAGAGCACTCGATATTCCGTCACCGCCGGCTTGGCGTCAGGCGTGTCCTGGGGGCATTCCTCCCGTTCGATCACGCTGTCCGGCTTCCGGTGCATGAA
>JAZSQX010000078.1:0-12848 GCA_045538235.1 Eubacteriales bacterium | reverse complement strand
TGCAAAATCAAAGCCGCCCACGTCGCCCTCAAGCTCGGAGAAGGTAAGAAAGATCTTCTTCTGCAGCTCGGTATCAAAGATGTCCGTGTCGGGCATAATTCCCTTCTCTATAAGCTCGGTTTTAAGCGAGGTAAAATGTCTTGAGAGAACGGTGGCAAGCGCTCCGCCCTCCGGACTTGCCTTAACGGCAAGATTTATCATCAGCTCACGGTAGGTAGCAACTCCCGCGCCGTTTCCGCCCGTAAGTCTTCTCTCGGGAGAAAGGTCGGCATCGGCGCAAATAAAGCCTCGCTCCAGGGCATAGCCTCGAAGAAGCTGGATGAGGAAGCTTTTTCCCGAGCCGTAGCGGCCGATGATGAATTTCGTGGAGCCTTCCCCGTCCTGTACCCGGTCCAGGGAAGTGGCGATGGCGTCGATTTCCTCCCCCCGTCCGATGGCGATGTAGGGCGCGCCGCTTCTGGGCACCACCCCCGCAGACAGGGATGAAAGGAGGGTTCCGAGGATCCGTCTCGGAATTTTATTGGCAGGATTCACGTCAGCCACGCGATCACATCCTCTCTGTAATCTTCAATCAGTACAAACCGTCCGCCCTGCTCTTCCAGCACAATGTCGCCAAGCACGTCCTCGGCGAGAAAGACGGTATTGATTCGATCCGCCAAATCCCCTTCGTAGCATCCACGGGAACGGCAGTAGGCGGTCAATTCTCCGGAAAGAGCGGCTCTCAACCCTTCCCGCATCTCATCATTACGTGCGTTTGTTTCCGGAACAACCGGGATTTCGGGGACAGTGGTTTCGGTTTTTATTTCTTCCGACTCTTCCACAAGGGAACAATCGTTCGTTTCGTCGGGTCGATACGCCACAGCCCCCTCGGGGAGATCGGCGATTTCCTCTTCCTCCGGCGAAATTCCCTCTTCCGTGTAGGCTTCCCCCGTCAGTCGGGTGGTATTCGCCCAGGAGGATCGCTCAATCTGCTCGGCACGGGAGAGATCAAACCCCGTCTCCTCCGCCTCGTACCGTTTTAAGTAGTCCGGAGGCAGCTCGGCATTCGCCCGGGTTCTCGTTGTTTTTTCCGGCATGAGGGGCGCGAAATAGCCATCGAGGACAGCCACGTCCTCCGGGGTCAGTTCCCCCACGGACAATTTCGCCTTGATGCCTCCCATCGCCCGGACTTTGTTTTCCGCGTACTTCACCATGGCGGTGACCAGGGGACGCGTATCCGCCCGTCGGGTGTAGGAGCAGAAGGAAATATCCAGCCGCCGCTTGATGCCCGAGGACACGATGGCACCGCAATAGCTGTCCCGCGTCATCTGGTAGATCCGATCCATGGCGAACCGTCCCCGGCTTCCCGCCATGGCGCTTTTTACGGCGGCGGAGACAGCGGCGGGAATGTGAATGTCATAGGCTTCCCGGTTGTCCCCATAATAGCGGCTGCCCCGGTAATCGTAATCGGATGCCACTTCGATGAGGGTTTTCCCGAGATCATCCGGGCGGATCGCGGCGCTGAGATAAAACTCCTTGAACTGCGCCTTCGGAACGATGATGGGCAAAATGGAGAGAATCCCACGGGGCAGGGGCACGGCGTGAATCATGCAGTAATCCGGCAGCCACTCGCACAACAGTCCGTCCAGTCGAGGGTGCATTTCCCGGTACGCCGTCCAGATCCGGCTGAGAAGCTCCGCCCCTTCCGTGGGGGGAATCTCCTCGGGCAAATTGATAATTTCGTAAATATATAACTGCAAATAGGGCAAATCACACGGGGGATATTGACCCATCCGGATGTTTTCCCGCACCCAGCGATAGTATTCCCCCTGTCTCCGGTTCATGTGGGAGTACTGGGGCACGTAGGAGAGGTAAGGTACCGGCTCCGGGGTGCTGTCCACGGGAATGACGGAGGGGCTTTCGTGGCTGGTTTTGGCATCCAGGGAGAAGCGGCTGTAAAATTCCTGATCCGTTTCCCAGGAGCGCACTTCGATCCGCCGGATGAGGGAGTTTTCTCCGTCGGGCACGTAGGAGCGGATCACCTCTCCCCGACTCCGGGGCACGGCGGGCGTGGGTTTGGCGGGGGATCGGGACGGCACTCTGCGGCGATAGGAAGCAGTGGCAACGGCGCGAAATCCCTCCGGAGTCTGCACAATCCGGGGCGAATGGAAGGACTGGGACGGTCTCGGCGGGACGGGCGGTTGTGGTGGAATCGGCGGGCGAGGCGGGATGGCTTCCCTCTTCGGCTGAGACGCATTCGCCCCGTGCTCCACGTCGGTGGGACCCACCGTGTGTCCGTCAAAGGAGGGCTTTTCGTAAATCCGCTTCTTGGGCTGTCCCAGATCCCAGAAATCCGCATCCTCCGTGATGGCGTGAACCACGGCTTCGGCAGTCCGGGCAATGGAAGCGCGGGAGACGGGAATATCGTCTTCAATCCGGACGCTGACGGGAACGCGGTCGGGGGCATTTTCCGACTCCACGTCGATCCGCACGTTCACGTGAATATCTCCCGCGGACACCGGATTTTCCTTCCGACGGCGGAGAATCGCAATCTGCTCTTCCAGAGCGCGGATGGTGCCGGCGGACAATTCTTCCCCATGGAGCCGCACGGTCTCTTCCAGCCGGGCGATGATCTCCGAAATGCTTCGTTTTTCTCTCTTCAATCCGATCCCTCCCTCGCTTTTTTGACAAAACGGAACATTAGTTCGTAATACTTCATTATACCATGTTTTATTTTATCTGTCAAGACAAACGAAAAAAGAATTTTGTCTCCGCGGTACCAGAAAAAAGTCT
The DNA here is from genome assembly GCA_045538235.1 of Eubacteriales bacterium. GTDB lineage: Bacteria > Bacillota > Clostridia > Oscillospirales > CAG-272 > UMGS1696. The sequence continues at coordinate 10,076 of JAZSQX010000078.1, read as the reverse complement.
CCCCCTGTTGACATCCCCCTTCATTTGTGCTACAATACACCCAACCTCATACGATCACAGGAGACACTGTTATGGAACTCAAAGGCAAAAAAATTGTTTTTATCGGTGACAGTATTACGGAAGGTGTTGGCGCATCCAGCAAGGACAAGTGCTTCGTGACCCTCGTAGGTGAGAGGGGCGAATTCCGGGAATACAAGAACTACGGCATCGGCGGCACCCGCTTTGCCAAGCAGACCAAGCCCTCAGAAAAACCCCGTCACGACCTGGATTTCTGCGGACGCATCGACGATCTGGATGAAGACGCAGACATCGTGGTGATGTTCGGCGGCACCAACGACTACGGCCACGGAGACGCCCCCCTCGGCACCTTCGAAGATCGGGATCTGTACACCTTCTACGGTGCCTGCCATCATCTGATGACCCGCCTGCACGAGCGGTTCCCCGGCAAGCCGAAGCTGATTCTGACTCCCCTCCACCGCACGGAGGAAGAACGCCCGAAGAAGGGTGTGGTCACGCCTCTCCGCACCTACGTGAACATCATCCGGGAAATGGCAGAGTTTTATTCTCTCCCCGTGCTGGATCTGTACAAGGAAAGCGGCATCCAGCCCCAGATTCCTGCCATTCGTCAGCAGTTCTGCCCCGACGGACTTCATCCCAATGATGCTGGCTACGAGATCATCGCCAATTTGATTCTCGCAAAACTCCGCAGTATGTAAGCCAATAAGAAACCGAAAAGCACTTACGATGTGATCGCAAGTGCTTTTTTATCGTCCATTTTCAGCATGAGCCGGTCAAGAATCCCCGCCCGCACACCGGAAGCCGCAGAAGGAACTCCGCTGACTCCCCGGCGGCGCAGGAAACCCATGCCACCCATTCCAGAAAGGTTTCAGGGGGGGGAGGAGTTACGCGTAGCATTACTCCCGGGGATTATTTTTCAAAATATCCCCCATTGTCTTCCCTCCCCTCATCCCAGACGAATCATGGGTTCAGCCCGACGGATGGTGCCGTCCTTTCCCACATATAAGCCAGACGCCAGCACGGGAACGCCCCCGATGCCCACGTAAAGATTGGAGCGGAGCGGGAACTTCTTCTCCCCCGTCTTCCACGAGGAATATACGTGCGCCTTACACCGCACCCGGTAGCGCACCGATGTCCACGTGCTTCCTACCGTATCGGTGAAGGTGGTGGAGGTGCCGCCGTAGACCAGGGTAAATTCGCCTCCGTCCACGCTGCGCTCCAACTCATAGAGCGTGATGCGGTATTTATCGTCCCGCACCTCGTTCCACGTCACCTTCAGCCGCGCTCCCAGTACCGGGGAACCATACTCCAGCGTGTGGGGAATAAAGGGCTCCGACATCCCCGTTACTGTCTGGATGGGCGTGATGACCTCCGTCAGACCTACGTAGTCCTCCCAGGCATCCTCCCGACTCCGGTACGCACCGATATAAGCAATATAGTAAAGGCGCTCCCCTTCCGTTATGACGTAGTTGAGTTGTCTGGTATAGGGACTCTCCCATTTCGTCTCCAACAGTTTTTGTTCTCCCCGATTCCACTCGTTGTACACGTACTGGAATAGCCGACTGTACAAAAGAACAATCCCGCAGACACATCCCTCCGCTGATCCGCTCCACTCAAACACCTCATTGCCGGTCTCTCGGGCGCCGTTGCACTGGAACACCACCGCCGGATCGGGATCCGCAAGAGAACCCTTCCACGTGAACGTGATGGAGCTCCCCACGTTTTCCCGATTATAGGTCACCGTCCCCGCCGTTAAGCGAAGAGTCTTCACGTCATCCGCGTAGGGGAAGGTCACCGTGGTCTCCCGATAGGGATTCGAAGACACCGCTTTCGTCTGTCCGTTGTACGTTACCGACGCCGTCAGTCCGGTGTCGTAATCCACCCCGCTGGTCTGTACCGGAACGAGGGTCACGTAGAGAAATTCCCCGTCCGTCTTCACCATCACGTTAGTCTGCAGCCCGTCCAGCTTCATCGGAAGCATGGAGTGATACAAGAATTTCATCCCGTCACCCCGCTTATTCCGCGCTCAGAAGAACGAACAATTCCCCGTCTCCGAGACTTTCGGGCAGTTCCGTGCCGCATCCGATGTTCCGCACCATCTGCGCTCCCGTGCTGTCCGGTGCTGCCCGGAGAGATCCCTTCATGGTACCCCCCGTCAGCCGGAGATAGTCCGATGCCGCCGCACCGCCCAGCATATGAGCGTTCTGCGCCAGCGCCACGGTGCCGAGAGCCTCCACGGTACTGGTCACCACGCCGCATTTGGCACTGTCCAGTCGGGTGTCCGTAATCATGGCGGCGGAGATGGCGGAGGCGGAAGCGGGAATCGTCACCGTACCCAGCACCAGATCCCGCAGATACTCCGTGTCCGCGCCATCCGTCACCCCTTCCACCACCATGAGGGCAAATTCCCCCGCCGCACCGTTGAGCCGAAGCAGGATGGTGTACGTCATCCCCGCCGCCAGCGTAAAGGATGCCGCCTCCTTCTGCCACGCCATGTGCCCCCGGATCCATCCGATGCCGGGCGCGACGGTCAGAGTCATTCCAGAGGCGGAAAGCCCAAAGCTGTCCTCGCCCCAGATGCCGTCCCGGTAGAAGCACGCCACCATTTTCGCGAAAAACGCCGCATCCACCGCTTTATTTCCCCGCGGAAAGCCCCCGACCGTCTCCGTGACCTCCGTGGAGTCGAACATTCCCCCATAGACGGGGATTGTCATATCTGCCATTTTGTTTCCTCCTGTTGTTTCATCCGCTCCGTCAGCCCGTCTCCCGGATCTGCCGGAGAATCTGCTTCACCGAGCGCACCTCGTCGCCGAAAAGGGGGAAGATCATCTCCGCGCCCCCTTCCCACACCGTGTCCGCCGCCGTCAGACGCATCCCGTAGGACACGCCCAACTCTTCGTCCACCACGTCGCACACGTCGCCCAGTCCGTAATCCCGTCCGTAGAGGGGGAGGGCTTCCCCGTCGCATTCCGCGCTGACGGATAGTCCCACGGGCATCTTTGCCAGCACCTCCGCGCCCCTTCGTTCCAGGGCTTCCCGATAGAATGTCGTACTGCCAAAGCCATCCGGATCAATGTCGGAGGCTTTTTTGTATACCTCTCGTCTCACACCACCCCGGCTCTGATCCACCGTCACCACCGTACCGTCCCTGCCTTCCACGTAGGCGACGTTCCGCATCTCCCCGGACTGTTTTTCCAGTTCCAGAGACACCACGTTGCCGAAGGAGGCGGAGAAAATCGCCCGTTCTCCCTCTTCCGCCGTTCGATCCCGTCCCAGCACCACCCGGAAAGTGGGAACCAGCGTCCCCTCTCCCTCTAAGGTAATCCGGTACGAGGCACCGTAGGGTCGGAGCACCGAATAGAGCCACTGGGACAGGTTATCCCACGCGTAGCTGAGGGTCACGGAATCGGGAATCTGCCCCCATTCCGCCGTGTCCGCCAGCACCACGCCCAGGGAGCGCAGATTGGCTTCCACCGCATCGCGCACCGCCTCCGTCACGGTACCGCTAAAACTTCCCTCTCCCACCATTACCCGGTCGGAGAGGAGGATTTCCAGAAGATGTCCTCCCATTTCGCAGTCGCCGTCACTGCCCGTGCTGAGGTATTCCACCCTCCCGCACTTGATGTCCCCTTCCCCGGAAGCACGGGTGCGAACGTACGCCGCCTCCTGCACGTCCGGGAGAAGGGAACGGGGGAAATGCAGGGTAAAAGTCCCCGCCTCAAAATACCGCTCGGACCACACCGCGGAGGTAAAGGCATCCACGGGCCCCGCTAAAAGGGAGAAATCCTCCCTCAAAAAATACAGTTCCATCGCCCCACCTCACATTCCGAAATAGAGGGGCGTGAAGGTGAGGGATGCCTCCAAGTACGGCTTTCCTTCCCCACACGTCACCGTCACGGAGGATTCCCCCGTGGGAAGGGTGAAGAAGGTACTGCCCTTTTCAAACTGGAAGCACCGCTCCCCGTTGATGGTGATATTTTTTCTCCGGGCGCGGGTGTCCACCGTCAGAACGTCCCCGTCCGAGAGCGTGGTGGGTATGAGAATATACTTCTCCCCACAGCGGATGCAGGGATTTTTCACCTCGCCCCCCGCCGCACGCACCGTCACCACCATACCGCACGGCGCATCTCCCGGATTGACCACCGCCGCCGTGTCCGTGGTGCGATAAATCCCCGATGCCAGCCCCGCATTCTGCATGAAGTTCATCGGGAAGGTGAGAAGGGGCACCGCATCCGCAAAGCGCACCGCCACGTCCTCCGCATCCCGGAAGAACACCGTGGGGGCCACAAAGGACAGGGTCACTTCCACGTAGTCCGTGAAAAGGGGCGTCACAAACCGCGCCTCATCCCACGGAATCACCGTGATCCGGCGGTGGGCATCCCCGATTCGCACGTCTAACTCCCCGTCCTCCGCGGGATCCATCATGGAAATCAGCATCCGGCGAATTTCCTCCGACCGATCCCCCGCAATCTCAAAAGTGAGGGACAATTCCCGCTCCGCAAAACGGCGTTTCTGGGCATATCCCCCCGCAGCCGAGGCATAGGAGCAAAGCCCCACGTCAAATCCCGCGCATCCGAAGCCGGAAAGACCGTCCTCCAGAAGTCGGCAGGGGGCTGTGGGTGAAATTTCCACCTGCCGCCCGTGGGACGTAAACAGAATCCGATAATCTCGTATCACAGTCTGAACATAGCCTCGCTTTCTTTTCGTATTCTCCGCGCCGTCCGATAGGGGGAAGCATCGGTGTCACGAAGATAGATGTTCTGGGTCACAGAATGGGAATTTCCCCCGCTCTCCCGAGTCCCGGAATGACCCGTCACGTTCACCGCAGAGCCCACCTCCGCCGCCGCACTCCGCACAAAGGATGCGCCGTCCAAAATGCCCTCCGCAATGCCCCGGGAGATCATGACCCCCACTTCGTCCCGCATCAGCGCCGAGGGGGACTGAATGCCGTAAAAATCCTTGATCGCCTCCGATGCCTCCGCGGACACCTGCCGGATCGCCGCGATTACCTCCGCTCCCGCAGAAGCAATTCCCCCGGCGACCCCCGCCATCATATTGGCACCGATGGCACCCCAGTCCCCTCCACGGAACGCCTCGGTGAGACGGGATGCGAGAGCCGAAATCGCACCGGAGACCTGTCCGCTCCCCGCCGTGATGCCCCCCGCAATCCCGAGAGATGCCTGCGCACCCGCCGACTGCCATCCCGCCCCCGTAAAGGAAGCAATGGCGTGATCGGCTGTTGCCTTCATCTCCGCTCCCAATTCCGCCGTCATCGCAAGCATCGTCGCCGATACCCCTGCCATGGCGGCTGCCGCCTGTTCACTCCATCCGCCGCCGCTGAAGGATGCCCCCAGCAGGGCGTTCATTCGATTGCCCATTTCCGTCATCTGCCCTTCCAGTCCATTCACCGACGCAAGAAACGCCGACGTGTCCAGAGCAACGCCGATGACAACCGATCCGTCTGCCATAACTCAACCTCCGTTTCTTTCCGGGCTTCGATCCCCTTCCCGGCGAATCCGAAGCGCCGCCTTTGCCCGACGCACCTGCCGTCTCACCCCGTCGTCCCCGATGGTGGAGAGATCACACGCCCGAAGGCGGATCACCCGCATCAGTTCCGATTCCGGGGGCAGATGCCGCAGGAGGGCGAGAAACTTCCACCAGTGCATCCGACACCGGGTCAGATCCACCCCATACGCCTGCCAGAACGCCGCCACGATCATTTCCCCATCCACGGAAAAGTCCAGCACCGGCTCTCCACCCCCGACGGAACCCGATTTTCCGCCGGATGCAAAGTGCCCCATGGCTTCCACCAGTGCCGGAAGATGCTCCCGCACCGTCTGCCAGGGCGTTCCCGGTGCCACCGCTTCCAGAGCACACCGCACCGCCGTCACCGGATCCCACGCGGCGGAGAAAATCTCCGTCACTAAAATCCAACGGCGGAAATCGGTGAGGATGGGGAGGACAACGCCGTCCGCTTCCAGGGTGGTGGGAAGGCGGTCACACAGGAGATTAAACCGCTCCCCCATCTGCCGCCTCCGTATCTCCCCCATCCGCCAGTGCGGAAAGCCGTGCCGCAAATTTTGCTTCCACCTGAGCCCGGAGCCTGGTGTAGCCGTCAATCTGCCCGTTGACAAAGGCAATGAAATCCGCGTACTTCTCAAAAGCGACACCGATGTTCTTTTTCTCGCCGCAGATTTTCACGCCCTCGCCTTCCCCCAGCACGTGATCGAAAAATCCCTCGATCGTCTCGCATTGACGCCGGATGAGTGCCGCACAGGGGACGTCGTCTCTCTCGTTTTGCTGTTCTCCGTCGAAGGAGGCAATCTTCTGTCTCAGTTGACCGATCGCCTCGCCCAGCCGCTGCATACAGTCGTATTCGCCCGCGTCAAAGGGGTATTCCCGCCCCCCCGTGATCCAGATTCGATCCATATCCCGTCCCCTCCTTTACGCCTGCGCCGGGGTGAAGACGCCGCTGGACTTGACGTAAGTCCCGTGCACGATGTCTCCCACCGCCTTCATGGTGCCCGTGTAGCAGAGGGCGTCGGTGCCTTCCCCGCAGGAATCGGGAATCACGGAATAGGTGCGCTTCATGGCGGGATAGACCCCGTTCACGTCCCCTTCCGCGTAGAGATTCACCGCCAGAATTTCCACTCTGGCATCTTCCCCGATCAACTCCCCGTCGGTGATGGCACAGATCTTCTCCGCCGCCGGGTTGCCGCTGTATACTTCCAGCTCGTAGTCAATCACGGGGGCGTAACCTGTCACGTCCGTGCGCTTGGTCGCCTCGTGAATGTACCGTCTCTGGTAGCTCACCGCATTCTTGGACTCGGAAAACTCCGTAAATCCCTCGCCGATGAGGGACCAGCGGGGGGATTCTGCTGACCCCGTGTTCATGTAATGCTGTCTGTCCGCTCGTTTTACAATCGCCATTCAAAATTCTCCTTTCAATGTGCCGTCCGGTTCCCCGGTCAACTGACATCCTTCTTTTTCAGAAAGCGGTAGGCAAAGGACGCCCGATATTCCTCGCTGCCGTCCTCAAACACCGCCGATTTGGACGCGCAGGAGGTCATTGCCACCGTTTCCTCCGCCTCTTCCATGAGGGAGACCCGCCCAATGTAGTCCCCCAGAGAGGCGAAGAAGTCCAGCGCCCTCAGCCGATCCGCCGCCGCGTTTCCCTCACAGCGAATCCGTATTTCAAAGGGGATTTCCACCATCGCGGAGCCGTCCACGTACTCCCTCCGATGACTGCCGCCCCCCGTCAGCCACAGCGCCGCGCAGCCCTCCCGCCAGGTTTCGGGGAGGATCTCCACCGCCGCCGCGCCGTTCAAATATCCGCACAGTTTCTGCGGAACGTTCCATTCTGCCATACTCGTTCTCCTTCCGTCATGCTCATCGGGGCAGGAGGACGTTCGATTCTCCCGCTCCGGGACGTTCTGCCCGATCCGTTGTCAGCCCTTCCGCCGCCGCCCGGATCCAGGATGCCAGATCCGCCGCCTTCGCCGCTTCAAACCATCGAGCCGTAGCGCGGGGGTGATGCTTCTTGTTAAACGGGCGATCGGCGTAATAACACTCTCTGGCGTAGGGGGCGGAATAGATCACCTCACCCCGCGTTCCCGCTCCCGTGGCGTATCCCGATCGGAGCAAATTCCCCGTCCGGTAGGGCACGTAGGGATCACACGACCGCAGCACCGCCGCTTCCACCTGCCGTACTGCCGCCGGAACCCGGGACACAATCTCCCGCCCCACGTTTCCCGTGCTTTGTACCGTTATTCGTACCATCGCCGTCACCTCAGCCGCAGACGAACGTGTCCGATGCCCTGCCGGGTCAGAAAATACCCCGCTTCCGCCACTCTGAGACACCGCTCGTCCGCTTGTCCCGCCCGGAGTACACAAACGTCTCCCCCGCCGATTCGGGGAAGTTCCGTTTCCGCCCCGGATGCGTCCACACAGCGGCTCCGTCCGGGGAAGAAGTACACCGTGGTCACTCCCTCCTCCGTCTGCCCGGGATCCACCCCGAACACCTCTCTTATAAACACGCCGGTGAGTTCATACACCGCATACGCCGCCGCATACCCGTGCTCTTCCCCGTCTCCGAGAAAGTGCCGGTATTCTAACCGATCCTTACCAAATTGCCGCATAACCCCGCTCCTTTCCGATTCCGTCAAATCCAGCGGCCGAGGAGACCCGCGCGCAGGAGCAGATTCCGGGCACCGGGCGCGATGGGAACGCCGCCGCAGGATAGTTCGCCCCCGGACACCGACGTGTCATAGGTCACCTTCACGTCTCCCACCGCTTCGCTCTTGATGCCAAGTCCCGCGGACGTGCCGTTTTCCGCCATCCAGCGATCCTGCTCTGCCGCCGCCTCATGGAATGCCGCCGTCTGTTTTTCCGTCATATCCGCCGCCGTAAGGGGATAGAGAAGGGAGAGGAGAATTTCCTCCCCCGTCATTCCCCCGGCGAGGACGTGATCACGAGATTCCGTCATCGCCCGACTCCTTCCGATCAGCCGAGGTAGCGAACCGCCAGCTCGGGATAGATGGTCTTGAAGGCGTACAGAACGTCCATGGAGAGCATTTCTCTCTTATACTTCATGTCGTAGCCGCGAACCACACGGAGTGCCACCCCGTTGTAGGTGGTGACGTAGGATTCCACGCCCGCGGGTGCCTGAAGAGGTCTGGTGATGAAGGCGAAGGCATTGGGATGGAACACCAGGTTCGCCGCATGACTGCCCACCACGGAAACCTCCGCGGAAGTGGTGGCCATGACCTTGCCGTTCAGCTTCACACTGACGTTGTCGCCGGATGCGGTGCCGTCCGCCAGAGCCAGATAGGACTTGCCGGCGATGGTAATGATGTCCCCCCTCTGAATGGAGATTTCGCCCGTGGAGGAAAGGGTCACGGTGTCACTGCCGTACGCGTTGGATGCCAGAGACACGGTACCCGTGGTGGTGTTCACGTGATCGCACACCGCCTGGGACATATAGTTTTCGATGCCGAAGACCTTACCGATGGCACCGGTGCGGAGAGCCGCCGTAGAGCCGCACTTTTCCGCATTGACGATGGAGGGAACCTGCTTCAGCTTGGATGCCGCCAGAGGATTCCAAACGGCACAGCGCATACCGGCGGGAACCTTCTGCATATCGAGGGCATAGGAAGCCGCCGCCAGATCGTCCAGCCCGTCGGGAGTTTCGCCCGCGGTGCCGACGAAGGTGGGAATGTCCTTATAAAGGCTGAGCCCCTCCGCGTTGATCTTTTCCGCCAGAGCCGCTGCGGCAGGTTCGATGAACATCTTCACAATGGAATCGAAATCGCACGCCGCTTCAATCGCGCCCACCTGCATATCCACCGTTGCCAGATGATCCAGCTTCACATCCACGGTGTCCTTCTGCATATCGGCAGGAGTCACACCCGCCGTTTCGTCAAATTCGCTGGCAGTCAGCTTCACGGGGCAGCGCACGGAAACCGTGTCCCCCTGCTTTGCCGCACTGCCGCCGATGTTCTCCTTATAGATGAGGTTCGGGAACACCAGGTTGTCGATCAGCCTGGGCAGTGCCTCGCGGGCAATCTGCTTGACCGAAAATTCCAGTTTTGCCATGTTGTTTTCTCCTTTTCTGTTGTGATGTTTTGTGGGAGAATTGGGCAGTTTTCAGTTTTGAAATGCAGTAGCCAATTTGTATGGCGAGACTGTCCGCTGTTCTTTTTCTCCTTTAGCGAGGAGCGACAATCCCTAACGGGAATGTCTCAAAGAACCAAAAGGAGGAACTTTTTCTGAAGTCTTGGATGTTTCGACGGGAGTTCACAACGTGAACTCCGTGCAACAGGTCGACCAGAGACTCTGTCTCTGGACTCTGCAAACTTCCCCAAAAGTTTGATCAAAACTTACTGCTATTGCATTCTCCCGAAATTTATGCAAACCGCTCTCTGCCTCTCAAAGCTCATTCCCGGCGCAAACCCGCCCGTTTCTTTTCTGCAGAGAAAACCGGATCACATCTGTTTGATCTGCTTATAAAAATCCGCGTCGCTGAGGGAATTCGGATCCAGCATCTCCCGTCCGTGGGG
>JAZSQX010000081.1:0-13622 GCA_045538235.1 Eubacteriales bacterium | reverse complement strand
CGGAACTGTACGCGAAAATGCGTACTCATTCCCTCAGACCGAAGGTCTTGGTGGAATACACAAGAACTCCATTTGTGTACTTTGCGGGGAACGTGCGGGTTACCATCGACCGAGATATCCGGACGGGTATTAACTCCCTGGATCTCTTTGAGAAGAAGCCCCTGGTTCCTGCCGGTTCCTACGACGTTCTTGAGGTGAAATTTGACCGGTTTTTACCTGACATTGTGAAACAGATCATAACACCCTTTAGTCGGGACAGACAGTCTTTGTCCAAGTACGAAGCCTGCCGTATCTACGGCTGAACGCAAATCCCTGCCTTCAAAAACAAAACCACAATCAGTTTGAAAGGAAAAATTTATGAACTTCAACGACATCTTCAAAAATAGTTTTCTCGAGAATACGACCCAGTTCTCCATCGTAGATACGCTGATTTCCCTCGTACTTGCTTATGCCATCGGTATGTTTATCTACCTCGTTTATAAGAAGACCTATCAGGGCGTGGTATTCTCCCGCTCCTTCGGCGTTTCCCTCGTTGCTCTTACCATGATTTCCACTCTCATCATCCTGGCGGTTACCTCGAACGTGGTTCTGTCCCTCGGCATGGTGGGTGCTCTCTCGATCGTAAGATTCCGTACTGCGATTAAAGATCCCCTTGACATCGTGTTCCTCTTCTGGTCCGTGGGTGTTGGTATCGTTCTCGGCGCTTGTATGTACCCTCTGGCAGTTGCTGGCTCTCTGATCGTTGGTATCATCCTCCTCGTATTCATCCGCGCAAAGTCCCCCGTATGCGACTTTATTCTCGTGGTGGAATGCAGCGAAGATGCCGCTGAAGCCGCTGCTTCCGATCTGATCAAGAAGGAAGTCAAGAGATATACCGTAAAATCCAAGACCGTTCGCAAGGGCTTCGTTGAAATTACATACGAAATCAGACTCAACGCTTCCGAAACCGCATTCGTGAACAAGGTTTCCGACATTCAGGGCGTTGAAAGAGCGGTACTTGTCAGCTACAACGGCGACTATATGTCTTAATCTGCCGGACAATCCCCCTTTGCACGCTGTCCTGACGGCGGAAGGAAATCCGTACAATTGATTGGAAGCGGGAATTCGCCCGTTTCCTGACTGAGAAAGGTGATAAAATGGGAACAAAATTATTAGTAATTGACGATGATCCTAATATCTGCGATTTGTTAAAGTATTATTTTGAAAATGAAGGATACGAAGTAAAAACCGCTTGTGACGGGATCGAAGGGATCAGCTTTTTCAAAATGTACGAGCCGGACTTGGTTCTCCTTGATCTGATGCTTCCGAAAAATAAGGATGGCAATCAGGTGTGCAGAGAAATCCGGGCCATTTCCTCCAAGCCGGTTATTATGATTACGGCAAAGGATGAAGTTCTGGATAAAGTAGTCGGACTGGAGCTGGGTGCGGATGACTTTGTGTTGAAGCCCTTTGATATGAAGGAGCTTTCCGCAAGGGTGAAGGCAGTCCTCAGACGCTATTCCGCGCACGACAATCAGAGCACGGAAGAGACCATCAAGTTCGACAACATCGAAATCAGCAAAGAAAAATACGAGCTCAAGCTCCGCGGCAGAGCGGTGGATATTCCGCCGAAGGAATTGGAACTTCTCTATTTCCTGGCATCCAATTTCAACCGTGTGTTCACTCGGGACGCGCTCCTCGATAAGGTGTGGGGCTTCGATTACCTCGGTGACTCCCGTACCGTTGACGTGCACGTCAAGAGACTGCGCGAAAAGCTGGATGGCGTGTCCGATAAGTGGACGCTGAAGACGGTTTGGGGCGTAGGTTACAAATTTGAGTTGATTCAGTAACAAAATCAGAACGGGGTTGGTGGCGTTTCATCAACCCCATGATTGTTTTTGAAAGATGGATGGAGACTTGCATGTTTAAGAGTGTTTTTGTCAAATACATCTCAGCCTTTATGCTGATCAATATTCTGAGTATTTTTCTTTCCACCTCGATCATCACCACCCTCGTCAATATTTACGATGAGAGCAACAAAAGCCGGATGCTGGAAAACATTGCGTTCAGCTCGGTGGAATACATCGTGGAGGATTATGCAAAAAGCGGCGAAATCACGTTCAGCAGTTATCTGAACAACTCCGCTTTCATGATTCTCCCCTATATGTCCGCGCTGTCCACCAATTCCCCCGGACTGGTGATCTTTGTGTCCGATGTCAGCGGCAATGTGAAGCTGGTGGGCGGGTCGGAGGAATCCGAAACATACGCTGGTGGGGACGGTGTGATTCAGAAGGGGGAAGAGCTCCGGTATCCCGATTCGGTGTGGCGGGATTTGCAGAACACCAACCACATCATGCGGCAAGATACGCTGGGCGGCTTTTTTGAAGAAGAACATCAGACTTATTTCCAGAAGATCACCACGAAGGAAGGGCGCGTAGTGGGTGCCGTGATGGCGTGTACCATGGACTCGGAAATGGACGAACTCCTGGAAACGATGGTCAAAACCATCATCATGTCCACCCTGTGGCTGATGCTGGCAGCACTGATCGCCATCTATTTCATCACCGAGCGGCTGGTGTCCCCTCTCCGCGCCATGAACAAAGCGTCCCGGGAATTTGCATCGGGTCACTTTGATGCTCGCGTCACGGTGAACGGGAACGATGAGGTCGCGGAACTGGCAGATGCCTTCAACGTCATGGCGAATTCCCTCCAGCACAGCGAAGAAACCAGACGCCTGTTCCTTGCCAATGTGTCCCATGACCTGCGGACTCCCATGACCACCATCACGGGCTTTATCGACAGCATTATCAGCGGTGCCATCCCCCAGGATAAGGTGCCTCATTATCTGGAGGTGATCTCCGGGGAAGTAAAACGGCTGTCCCGGTTGGTGGGGAATCTCCTCGATATTACCAAGATTCAGGCTGGTGAGCGAAAGTTCAATATGACACCTTTCGATATCTGCGAAATGGCACAGGATATTCTCGCTTCCTCCGAACAGCGACTGGCAGAAAAGAATCTGCAGGTGGTGTTCGAAGCGGATCGGAAAAATATGTATGTCAACGGCGACGACGGTGCCATCCATCAGGTGCTGTACAACATCTGTGACAACGCCATCAAGTTTGCCGAACCCGCAGGCAAGTATGTGGTCACGGTGAAGGATCAGGGATCCAAAGTGGAAATCGGCGTGTACAATGAGGGAAGCGGTATCCAGCCGGAGGACTTGCCCTACGTGTTCGACCGATTCTATAAGAGCGACAAAAGCCGTGGGCTTGACAAAACCGGCGTGGGGCTGGGACTGTATATCTCCCGCACCATCATTGAAGCCCATAACGAGAAAATCAAGGTGGAGAGCGAATACGGCAAATGGTGCCGCTTCTCATTCACGCTCTCCAAAACCTCTTCTCAGAAATTGACGGAAGAAAAGAAAAACGGGGAAGGAATCGGATGAAGTTCAACTATACTGCCACTTGCCTCTTTGGGCTGGAAGGTCTGCTTGGGGAAGAAATCGAATCCCTCGGTTATCGGCGGATCGAGAACATGGATGGGCGGATCACCTTTGAAGGGGATGAGAATGCCTGTGCCGTGTGCAATATCAACCTGCGTTACGCGGAACGGCTCTATCTCCATGTGGGAGCCTTTGAAGCCCGCACCTTTACGGAATTGTTCGACGGCACCAAAGCGCTGCCGTGGGAAGATTTCATTGGGCGGGAAGACGAATTCCCTGTTACTGGGCACGCCATCAAAAGTCAGTTGTTTTCCGTTCCGGACTGCCAGCGAATCATCAAAAAAGCGGTTTCGGTTCGCCTGGGAGCACATTACGGGCTGACCCGGCTTCCCGAAAGCGGCACCCGGTACCGGATTGAATTTTTCCTTTTCAAGGATCGGGCGAATCTCATGATCGATCTTTCCGGCGTTCCTCTTCATAAACGGGGCTATCGTCCGGAGACAGTGGAAGCACCCATCCGAGAAACGCTGGCGGCTGCTATGGTGAAGCTGGCGCGCCCCAGAGAGAATGTCCTTTTGTGGGATCCCTTCTGCGGATCGGGCACTATCGCCATCGAAGCCGCCATGCTCATGCGGAACATTGCCCCGGGGCTGAAGCGAACCTTTGCCGCGGAGGAGTATCCCTTGTTTCCGAAAAAGCTCTGGAAAGCTGCCCGGGAAGAGGCGGAAAGCCGCATCGTGACGGACACGGGATTTGAAGCCTATGCGACGGACATCAATCCCCATGCGGTAGAAGTGGCGACGGCATCGGTGAAGCGCGCCGGGGTGGAGGGGCAGGTCAACGTGTTCGCCATGGATGCTCTCGATATCGACACCCTTGGCAGACGGGGAACCATTGTCACCAATCCTCCCTACGGCGATCGCCTTCTCACGAGAGAAGAAGCGGACGAACTGTATCGCGCCATGGGGGAGGCGTTCCGGCGACTGGATCGGTGGCAGATCTACGTGATCACCCAAAGCGAGAATTTCCCCGCGCTGTACGGCAGACGGGCGGACAAAATCCGGAAGCTGTATAACGGTATGATTCCGTGCTATTACTACCAGTTTTTCAAATCCCCCGGTGCAGATACCGGGAAAAACAGACGCTGACCTGAATAAAGTGCAAAAACCCGGTCAATCCTTTGTGAAAACAAGATTGACGGGGTTTTTTCATGAAAATTTACAACGAACGGCTGACGGGGGATTTTTGCAAAGATACCGCACGGCTGGATGCCATTCTCCGTACGGACGACAGCTTTGATCTGATCCGGAAAACCATGCGGATCGCGGATGCGGAAGTGGTGATGTACTACGTGGACGGATTTGTCAAAGGTGATATTCTTCAGAAGCTCCTGACATACGTGGTCAGCGTGAAGAGTTTGGGGGAAGGGGAGCCCGGAGATGCCCAGCGTTTTGCGGAGATGCACATTCCTGCCGCCGAGGTGGATGTGACCGATGACGTGGATCAGATTGTTTTGATGGTTCTCAGCGGTTGTACCGCACTGTTCTGCGACAAATTCGATGCCAATGCGATTGTAATCGATCTGCGGACCTATCCCGCCCGGAATACGGAGGAGCCGGAGAACGACAAGGTCATGCGGGGCAGTCGGGACGGATTTGTGGAAACGATGATCTTCAACACCGCCATGATCCGCCGCAGAATCCGCAATCCCGACTTGACCGTCCGGTATCTCAACGCGGGACGAAGCACCCGGACGGACATCGCTCTCTGCTACATGGAGGGGCGGGCGGACAAGGATTACGTGGAAGAACTGTGCCGGAAGATCGAGAATTTGGACACGGATTCCCTGGTGCTGGGGCATCAGAGCCTAACGGAGACCTTGATCCGGCGAAAGTGGTACAATCCCTTTCCGAAAATCCGCTCAACGGAACGTCCCGATGCAGCGGCTGCTACCATTCTGGAAGGGGGCATCGTGCTGATCTGTGACAATAGCCCCGAGGCGATGATTTTTCCCACCACGCTGTTTGATTTTCTCCAGGAGACGGACGATTATTATTTTCCGCCCCTCACCGGCTCCTACCTGCGCCTCCTGCGGCATCTGATTTTCTGGATGACGGTGTTCGTCACGCCGCTGTGGTATCTCCTCCTGATGCATGAGAATCTTCTGCCGCCGTCCCTTGCGTTTCTCATCCCCCAGGATCCCGGGATGCTTCCCATTTTCGCCCAGCTGATCATCACGGAATTTGCGCTGGATGGTCTGAAGCTGGCATCCCTCAATACCCCCAGCGTGCTGTCGAATTCCCTTTCCGTGGTGGGGGGACTTCTCCTTGGGGATTTTGCCGTGACGGTTGGGTGGCTGTCCCCGGACGTGATCCTTTATATGGCGTTTGTCGCCATCGCGAACTTTACTCAGTCCAACTATGAGTTGGGCTACGCCTTCAAGTATATGCGGGTGCTGACATTGGTGCTGACGGCACTGTTCGATTGGGTGGGCTTTATCATTGGGGTCATCGTTACCATCACTCTTGCCGCGACCAACCGAACCGTGGACGGAAAGCGGAATTACCTCTACCCGCTGATTCCGTGGAACGGGCGTGCTCTGGCGCGGCTGATGTTCCGCCTGAAAAAAACAGACTGATAGGGAATCGCTGTATGCCAATCAAACGGTGTACGGCGATTTTTTTCACAGAAGATGCATTTGTTCATCACCTGGTCATCACATATTAACAATGTGTGAAAAATCCACCATTTTCCTTGACAAGTAAGGTACCTTATGATATAATAAAATGAATCATGAAATGCAATTCTTGGAGGGGACAATGAATCTGAAAGTCAACGGGAAAGTGCCGGAACATGACGAAAAAAGCACATTGTATCGGAAATCTCCCATGCTTTTGATCAGCGAAATTGCAAGGCAAATGGGCGAAAAGGTCAGCACGAACAGCGAAGACAATCCGATCAGTCAGAAGTCCGGCAAAACCCTGCTGGTAGAGCTTGCCAAGCGGGACGGCAGAACGCAACTGGAACTGGTAAACGCGACCCATTTGAAAGCGCCGACTATCAGCGTGGCATTACAGAAGCTGGAAAAAGACGGCTACGTATTCCGCCGACCGGATGAGTATGATTTGCGGGCGACGCGGGTTTTTCTGACGGAAAAGGGCAGAGAAGTGGATGCCAGAATTCGACGCCGTATGTACGAAGAAGAGACATCGGCTCTTTCTGCGCTTACACAGTCCGAAATCGATACGCTGTACAAACTTTTATCAAAAGTCCAGGAGAACCTGGATCGCAAACAACCGGAGGCTGGTGATCTCTTTTGAAACGCGTAACATTATCAAGTTATCTGAAAAAATATTGGCTCTTCGCTCTGATCTCTCCCTTGTTCATGGTGGGAGAAGTGGTGATTGACCTGATGCAGCCGAAGCTCATGTCCACCATTGTCAATACGGCGGTGGACAGCGGCGAACTGGACGTGGTGATGAGTGCCATTCTGGCGACAAGCCTGAAAATGTTGGTGCTGGTTGCCATTGGCGGCTTTATGGGAATCATGTGCTGTTATACTGCCAGCCGGGCTTCCCAGGGATTTGGAAACGACCTGCGTGTGGATGCTTTTAACAAAGTCATGTCCCTTGCGCTGGAACAAACGGATCACTTTACGACGGGCTCCCTCGTCACGCGGCTGACCAATGATATTACCATGCTTCAGGATCTGGTGCAGATGATTCTGCGGATGTTCATCCGTTCGCCCATCTTCTTCTTTGGCGGGCTGTTCATGTGCCTGACTCTGGATATTCACTTCGGCTACGTGGTGCTGGCGGCGCTGCCTCTTGTCATCCTGGTAGTTCTGGTGATGGTCTTGAAGGCAGTACCGAAGTTCTCCGTGGTGCAGAAAAAAATCGACCGGGTGAACTCCGTGGTGCAGGAAAACGTGACCGGTGCCCGGGTGGTCAAGGCTTATACGAGAGAGCCTCATGAAATCGCCCGCTTTGATGAAGCCAACCGGGATTATCAGAAAACCAACCTGTCCGTGATGATCCTGATGTCGTCCATCTTCCCCTTCCTCAGCATCATCGTCAATGCGGCGGTGATTGCGATCATTTACATAGGCGGATGGCAAGTGCAGGCGGCAAGAATCAACATCGGGGACATTATGGCGGCGGTGCAGTACATTACGCAGGTGCTCAACTCCATTATGATGATGTCCATGATCTTCCAGCAGATTGCCCGCGGAAAGGCGTGTGCCACTCGTGTGAGAGAGGTGATGGAGTCGGAAGAAGTGATCCGCTCCGGTCACCTCGTGGAAGCGGCGGAAACTGGAACGGTTCGCTTTGAAAACGTGTCCTTCCAGTATCCCGGTGCATCGGGGGACTATGTTCTCGACCATATTTCCTTTGATGTACAGAAAGGCGAAACCGTTGCGATCATTGGTGCCACAGGATCGGGCAAATCCTCCCTTGTCAATCTGATTCCCCGATTCTACGATACCGTCAGCGGAAACGTGTACGTGGACGGCATCAACGTCCGGGATTGGGATCTCCACAGCCTCCGGGAGAAAATCGGCTTTGTGCTCCAAAAGAGTGAGCTATTCTCCGGCTCCGTGGAGGAAAACATCCTCTGGGGACGGAAGGATGCACCGTCCGAAGAAGTGGTAAACGCTGCAAGAATCGCCCAGGCGGATGAATTTGTCTCCGCCATGCCCGACGGATATGCTTCCTACGTGGCAGAGAAGGGCGCCTCCCTTTCCGGCGGTCAGAAGCAGCGGATTGCCATCTCCCGTGCCGTTCTGCGCCGTCCGGAGATCATCATCTTCGACGACAGCACCTCAGCGCTTGACTTGACGACGGAAGCCAGACTGAGACAGGCGCTTCACGAAGAATTTGCCGATACCACGATCATCATGATTGCTCAGCGGATTGCCAGCGTCATGCACGCGGACCGGATTGCCGTCATTGAAAACGGAAAAATAACAGCGTTTGACTGTCATGATCGACTGATGGAAACAAGCGAAACCTACCGGGATATTTATGAGTCCCAGATGAAGAGCGGCGGAGGTGCGGATCATGTCTGAGATGTTTGATAAGACCAAAATGCCTCCGAAGCAGATGGGGGCGGAAAAAATGTCGCCTCGGAAGGATACCAAATCCGAAGAGCCCACCGCGGATGAACTGCGGGAAATGATGAAGAAGAACAATCAGTCCGCTCCTCCTGGAAGACCGGGTGGTCCCGGCGGTCCCAGAGGTGCCATGATCCGGGAAAAACCGAAGGATGCCAAGAAAACCATCGGTAAGCTTCTCCGGTATATCGGGAAGAGCAAGTATCTGGTGTTCCTCATCATGTTCACCACCGTGCTGTCCACCTTGTTGAGTCTGGCAGGACCCAGTCTTCAGGGCAAGGCGATTGATGCCATTGATCTCAGCGCCGGAAAGGTCGCGGTGGATTTCGAATCTCTGGTGGATACGTTGATTCTTCTGGGCGTCGTATATTTTGCCAGCTCCATGATTCAGCTTCTCCAGGGAATTGCTTCAGCGAAGATTTCACAAACCACGGTATATACCATGCGGAAGGATCTGTTCCGGAAGATTTCCTACCTGCCCATTGGCTACACGGACACCCATGCCCATGGGGACATCATGAGCCGCATGACCAACGATGTGGACAATATTTCCATGACCATCTCCTCCTCCATTACCTCGCTGATTTCCGCGGTTCTCACACTGGTCGGCGCGTTTGGGATGCTGGTGTCGTACGACTGGCGGATGGCTCTGATTTCTCTGATTACCATCCCGCTCACTGTGTTCGTTTCCATGAAGTTGTCCAAATTCATGCGAAAATATTTCGTTCAGAAACAGATTCTTCTTGGGAAAATGAACAGCCAGGTGGAAGAAATGGTGACGGGGTTCAAAACCGTTATCGCCTACGGCAAGGAACAGGATGCTTGTCGGGAGTTTGCCGAAATCAGCGAAGAATTTCGCAAATGTAGCATTCAGGCAACGGTGTGGGGCGGTGTCATGGGACCTGCCATGAACCTGATCAACAACCTCAATTACTTGATTGTGGCGTCTGCCAGTGTGTATTTCTCCGTGATCGGTGTGATCTCCGTGGGGGACATTCAGTCCATTCTCCAGTATTCTCGCCAGTTGTCCATGCCCATCAACCAGATTTCCAACCAGTACGCCAGCATTCTCACCGCCATCGCCGGGGCAGAGCGGGTCTTCACCATTCTGGAAACCCCCGATGAGGTGGACGGGGGAACGAACCCCATTCAAGTGGAAGAGATCGCGGGCAACATCGACTTTGAACACATCGACTTCTCCTATATCCCCGGCAAGCAGGTACTGTACGATTTTAATCTGAACGTGCAGAAGGGGCAGAAGATCGCTCTTGTCGGCGCTACCGGCTCCGGTAAGACCACGGTGGTCAATCTGCTCACCCGATTCTACGATGTGGATTCCGGTGAAATCCGGATTGACGGGGTGAACATCAACGACATCCCGAAAAAGGTTCTCCGTGAATCCATTGCCATCGTACTCCAGGATACCGTTCTCTTCCATGATACCATCGAGAACAATATCCGATACGGACGGATGGATGCCAGCGAAGAGGAAATCCGGCGTGCTGCGGTGATGTCCCGCTCGGCGGAATTTATTGAACGTCTGCCCGATGGCTATCAGACGGTGCTGGCAGAGGGCGGAACCAATCTGAGCCAGGGACAGCGGCAGCTTCTCTCTATTGCCCGTGCGGTGCTGGCGGATCCGAAGATCCTGATTCTGGACGAAGCCACCTCTTCCGTGGACACGAGAACGGAAATGCAGATTCAGCAGGCCATGGTCGCGCTGATGAAGAACCGCACCAGCTTGATTATTGCTCACCGTCTCTCCACCATCCGGGATGCCGATGCCATCATCGTGATGAAGGACGGCACCGTGATGGAAGCCGGAAGCCACGAGGAGCTTCTCGCGCTGAAGGGGGTATACTACAACCTCTACCAGAACCAGTTCGCGGGAATTGCGACTTAATTATCTCAAGAAACTATAAGATGCTCTCGGAGTCCGATTTGGATTTTGGGAGCATCTTGTTGTTTTCTTTCCACAAAAAATCAAAAAAATTTTGCGTCCCGGGAACAATTTCACGGATTCCGCCGTCTAATGGGTAATCCTATGGGAAATCACACCAAAAAAACGGAGGTTCTCATGAAAAAACTGTGCTATTATCTGATGATTTTTCTTCTGGTTCTGACGGTTTCCGCCTGTCGGAGGGAAGAAGGTAAGGGAGTGGATCCCCTCATTCCCGGACTGGATCACTGCGGCGACAGAATCGACGAAACGGAAGAGACGGATCCTCCTGTGACGGAAACCGAGCCCGAATCCGAAACGGAAGTGGTCACATCTGTCTTTCCTCCCGTGCCGGAGACGGCGAAAGAAACACCCGTTGAACCCGAAACGCCGGACGAAGGGGAAGAATCCGTCATAGAGCTGCGCGGGGAAGAGACCGATCCCCATGAGACGGACGTGCGCTACGTTCCGACGGATGACGTCTATACCATGACCATTGCTTCCCGCTACGAGGAGCTGTACCAGGTTCTCAGCGAGAAAAGGAAGAACGGAAACCGGAACGACTATTATTATTTGACCGATGGCGCTTTTGACATGGCGGTCGCGGTACCGGAAGTCAGCATCGAAGCGGAGACTATGGCGGCGGCAACGGAGGCTGTGATGGAGGCTCCCACCATGGAAGCACCGATGGAAAAAGACGAGGCTTCGGTCAGCAATGCCGCCGGGGATTACTCCGGTACAAACGTGCAGGTGACGGGCATCGACGAGGGCGATATCGTCAAAACGGATGGCAAATACATCTATGTGCTCAAAAACAACCGGGAACTGGTGATTCTCTCGGCGGACGGGGAGAAAACGAAGGTGCTTTCCTCCTTTACGGTTGAAAAAGCGGAGAACAACAGCAACAAATATCCCGAGGATGCCGATGTTGTGGTATACGAAGAACAGTTTGGAACTGCCCAGGAACTTTATATTTATGAAGGCTTTTTGTCTGTGATTGTTTCAGTCAATGAGCACCACATCATGAAAGCCCCGGGACAGTATACCCAAGAAAACAAAAGTTACACGCTGATCGTTCGCTATGATGTGCGGGATCCCGAAGATCCGCTGGTAGCTTCCATCATGGGGCAGGACGGGAATTACGTGAACAGCCGGATGACCGACGGGGAAATCTTCCTCATTACTCGGTATTATCTGAATGATATCAACGATATCAAGGAAGACGACTACGAAACCTACATTCCCCGGCTTTACGATAACAAGGCTGTGACGTTAGTTCGCCCCGACTGCATTGTGTATCCCGAGGATTTCCGCCAGAGTGCCTACACCGTGATCGGGCGGTATCACGCCATGGACGGGGATCGCAGCGAGATCAAGACGGTGGTGGGGGCAGGGGAATCCCTGTACATGAGCCCGAGCGCTATGTATCTGGCGGAAACGGAGTATTATCACGAAACATCCGAGCCCTACACCCAGGGTGTCTACACGGTGACCGACCACAACAGCGGAACCCGTACCAACTTCATCAAGGTTTCCGTGGAAGATCGGATGGAAACCACCGCGGTAGGATCCGTTCCGGGAGGTCTTTTGAATCAGTTTTCGATGGACGAATACGACGGAACTCTCCGCGTCGTGACGACGGTGCAGGACAATTCCTACCAGGTGTACGTGGACGAAGAATTGGGCTTCACCAATTACCGTTACAGCGACAGCAGACAAACCAATGCCCTCTGGGTGCTGGATGAGCATCTGGATCTGGTGGGAAGCATTACGGGGCTCGCGGAGAACGAGCGGGTCTATTCCGTCCGCTTTTCCGGCGAGGTGGGGTACTTCGTGACCTTCCGGCAGGTGGATCCCCTCTTTGCGGTGGATTTGTCCGATCCGGCAAACCCCGTGATCACAAGTGAGCTGAAAATCCCCGGTTTCTCCAACTACCTGCACCCTTATGAAACGGGTCTCCTTCTTGGCATCGGTCAGGACGCAGACGAAAACACCGGGCGTACGGGCGGACTGAAACTGTCTATGTTCGACGTGTCCGATCCTTATGACGTGATCGAACGGGATAAACTCATTCTGAAGGATTCCTATTCCGAGGCACAGTACAATCACAAGGCGATCCTTGTGTCCGCGAAAAAGGATCTCATCGGCTTCCCCGTGGCGCACGGCTACGTGATCTATGGCTACAACAAAGTTGGCGGATTCTACGAACGCAACCGGATTACCTTCGATGATTGGAAGTGGAGCGGTGGGAATATCCGCGGGCTGTACGTGGATGACGAAGTCTACATTGTCAGCGGGGACCGGACGGTGGTGTTCGATCTCACAACCTTCGATATCCTCGCACGCGTGAATTACTGAGTAAAAACGCGCACCGCATCCGATCACGTTGTGATAAGATCCGAAAGATCAACATAACGAAATCATACAGAAGCCCAATCGACGGTCCATGGACGATCGCTTGGGCTTTTTGTTTGTACCAATACATGATGGAAGCCACCCAGTGAATGAACAATCCAAATCGTTTCGGCATTGGTTCCCTTGGACAGTGCTTCCGCATCATCCGGTATGCTGCCCGTATTGTTGCACAGTCATGGTACGGCAGTCAAGGAAGAAATCGGTGGTGCGGGAGAGAAAATATCAAATGCGGTAGATTTTTTCTCTAAAACATGGTATAATGACGGAAGAAACAACAGGTTGAGGTGAAATCATGAGTCGGAATGCGAAGACGCAAGAACGGAATTGTCCCGTGGCAGGGAAATGCGGAGCCTGCCAGACGTTGAATCTGTCCTACGAACGGGAGCTTTCCATGAAAATGAAGCGGATCATCCCCCTTCTCGGACGATTCGGACATATTGAAGAAATCATTCCCATGGATCATCCATTCCATTATCGGAATAAAGTTCAGTATCTTTTTCACTATAACGGCGGGCGGGTGAATTTCGGCCTGTACCGGGCATCCGACGGCGGGATTGTGCGGGTGGATCACTGCTTTGCGGAGGATCCAGGGGCATCTGCCGTGTGCCGCGCGGTGAAGAAAATGGTGGATCAGCGAAAGCTGTCGGTGTACGACGGGCGGCGGGGATTGATCCGGCACGTGATGGCACGCCGAGCCGTGGCGACAGGAGAGATGCTCTGTGCCATTGTCA
>JAZSQX010000182.1:0-2830 GCA_045538235.1 Eubacteriales bacterium | reverse complement strand
AACGAAGGTAGCCAGCATGGCACCAACGCGGGTCTTAATGTTCTTCTGTGCCCACTTACCGAATGCGGCAGAGGCGCCGGTTCGGTTGAGCAGGGCTACGATCACGCCGAGGAGAACCAGGAAGATGAAGATACCGGCGCTTCCCTTTACGGATTCGATAATGCCGTCATTCACAACAGCATCAATGGTGCCGGTAAGGGAGAATTCCGCAGACAACAGACCGCCTGCCAGAATCCCGATGAACAGGGAGGAATATACTTCCTTTGTAATCAGTGCCAGGACGATTGCGATCACGGGAGGAAGGAGGGACAGCGCCGTTGCATAAGCAAAGGACACGTCTTCTGCCACTTCTGCCGCTTCGCCATCCGCGAATACCTGCACGCTCATGGTAGCGACCACCATCACAAGCATGAGAACCAGTACGAACATCGACCGGCTGCCGGGGATAGAAAAGAGTCTTTTCTTCATAATGCGTTTCCTTTCGTATTCAGACACGCCGTCTTGGCTGTGCCTCTCCAACAAAAAAACAGGCGTCCCGCTTCTTCTGCCAGCAAGACGCCCGTAATAACAAGCTTTCAGGTAGCAGCGCTCCACGGTAGTGACAGTCCGTACCATATTTTGATACGTCCCAGGGAAAACGGGAACTTTCCCTTCGGCGGATCCGCCCATCCCCTGCCAGCATCCCATCCCACGGGACTTCACAACAGGAGCATCATCGGCTCCGCACCTCTGCTTCTTCGTTGAATCTGCTACTATTCTATCATAATTTATCCAAAAATACAATTGTTTTTTGAATAAACCTTCTCTTAAAAATGAACAAATTTCCGCGACAAAATTCGGCAATATTCACGAAACGGGGTCATCGATTCCCAGAGCCATCCGCCCGAGAAGCGTATCCGCATCCAGTGCCGCCGCATCGATCCGCTTCATAGCGTGAAGAGAACCGGGCAGTCCCCGCACCAGGGTATGAACGCCGTTTTCCACGGAGAAGGTGGCGTCAATGCCCTCTTCCCGCAAAACCGCGATGATCCGGTCATCGTAAATCCCGTGAGGGAACGCCAGGGCATTCACCCGCTTTCCCGTGACGGCTTCGATTGCTTCCCTGCTCCGTGTGATGTCCTCTCGGAGAACGGCGAGGTAGTCCTCTTCCGCCTCCCCTTCCAGATCTTCCATGGAAAGGCGGGTGTCGCCGAAGGATTCCGATCCGTGGAGATCGTAGGTATGACTGCCGATGGCAATGACGCCGGACGAGACCATTTCCGCCATCTCATGGGTACCGAAATGGGACAAAATTGCTTCACCCGTGTCTTTGTAGGTGTCCTTTCCCACGGAAACACCGATGACGAACACCGACGCACACATCCCGTATTCCCGGAGAAGGGGGTAGGCGATCTCGTAATTGCTGGCATAACCGTCGTCAAAGGTGATGCACACGGGCTTCTCGGGCAGGGGAATTCCATAGCGGACATACTGAATCAGCGCATCCACCGTCACCGCCGTGTAGCCCGCTTCCTTCATAGCAGAAAGATGGGCTTCGAACATCTCCGGTGTGGTGGTGACGCTGTTCCCCTCCTCCGCCAGATGATGGTACATGAGAATCGGCACTTCACAGGAAATCGCCTCCGCCGGCATGGGACCGGACTGACCGTAAGAGGCAAAATAGGCATCCGCATTGTCCGCCGTGACGTAATGTCCGAAGTCCTCCGGACACCAGGTACCGCCTCCACCGAAAATCCGGTCGATTGCCATATTCCCCACCTCGTTGCGGAAGTGGGTGCTGTCATAAAAATACCGCGGCTCGAAGCTGACGGAAGAATAGGAGAAGTCCCAGAAATCCGTCACCTCTGCCAGGGCGTGATAGAAGGATTTGACTTCTGCCATATCGTAGTATGCCACGTAGTCCGCGTACATGGGGGCGGTCACCACAATGAGGTTGACCCCCGCTTCTTCGCACAGGACACGGATCCGCGCCACACTTTCCATACACACCGCTGTCGCCGGAAGGGTTCCCCGCCCTGCCGGATAATCAGCAAACACGGGATAGGCCTTGAGGTAGGACGGCAGATCGGAAATGGGCTCCGCGTCCCGTTTTTTCTTGTCGTAAGCACCGGTTTTTTCGTCAAACACGTCGAAGGACTGGGCAAGCCAGGTGTCCTCTCCCAAACTGCGGATTTTGGCGCCTCCGTATGCGGGGTTGGCAAAGAGATAGCGCAGATAGAACGGGAGAGGAAAACTGCCATCCACCGCCGGGAGCATGGAGTGGGTGTAGGGATTCGATTCCGTATCGTACACCGCCCCGTCCCCCAGCTCCAGACACAGCACCAGATTTTTGACCTCGTCGTGCTTCAGAAGATACGCCGCGAACTGCTCTGTGTCCTTCATGTCCGCGCCGTACACAAAGAGATTATAAAAATTCGCATCCAGATAGCGGTTCCACGTCTCCACCGGGAAGGAGGACGACGCGGAGCAGCCGATGATGTAGGAATCGTAGTCGTCGAAATGCTCTCTGAGATATCCAATCTTCGCGGTGCGGGGGTTGTTCGTGGCGTTGTAGGAATGCCAGTCAAACAATACGTCCCCGAATACGCCGAAGGGATCGGTGAGCACGTTGAAGGTTGCCAGAAGAAGCGCCAATGCCAGCGCTGTCAGAGCAAAGGAAAGCAGCCATTGTTTGGATGTCATGCTCCGCCTCCTCAGTATTGCTTATAGATAAATTCGGATGAGATGTAACTGCCCCGCATGATGCCGAAGAAGAGAATCACCACCATGGGAATCACCATGGCGAGCCACTGCACGATTCCCCGCTGACGATCCAGCCGATCGAGAAGGG
>JAZSQX010000140.1:0-6988 GCA_045538235.1 Eubacteriales bacterium | reverse complement strand
TCCACGGGAGAGTGGGTGCCGTCCCCGTCCACGGTTACCTCGATCACGTTGAAGGCATCGTCCTGATGGAGCATCCCCACTTCTTTGTCCTTGGCGATGTAAATCTCCCCTTCGTCGGGGGTGTATTCGCCGCAGAGCATCCGGAGCAGGGTGCTTTTTCCGCTTCCGTTGACGCCCACCACGGCGAGACGATCCCCCTCCTCAATGGCGAAGGACACATCCCCGAGAATTTCTCTGGTTCCGATCCGGTAGGCGAGATGGTTGGTACTGACTGAAATCATAAAAAATCCTTTGCTTTACGATGATAGGGGGAGATACTCCTTGCGGCGCACCTCCCCGTGGGATTTGCTTATGTGAGCGACGGCTTACCGACGGTTCTGCGGAATCTGGAATGCGCGAGTCTCCTCGGCATTTTCCATGGCATTAGGGCGGGGACGCTGGGGCGCGGGATTGCCCGTTCTGCGGGGAGTGCCGTCAGCGTTGTAGTATGCCGCACCGTTCCGGGATGCCTGTCCCGGATGCTGCCCGTTGGGTCTGGGAGCGCGGTTGGGATTCGGACGGTTTGCGCTGTTGGAGTTCGGATTCGGGCGGGGCTGACGGCTTCCATCGGCAGGACGGCGCTGGGGGGCATTGCCGTTCCGAGGTCTCTGGCGTGGGGATCCGTAGAGGCGTTCGTCGTAGTAGGTCTGTACGGGAGGTGTCGTCTTCTTCCGGAATACGGTTTTCTGAAGAATGGCAGCGGCATCATCGTTGAAGAGCGCCGCAACGAAGAGGAGCACAAAAGCGGCAAGGGCGATAAGCACGAGAATGAGAATCGTTTTCAAAAAGCCCACGATGACGGAGCCGGCAGTGGTGCCCTTCTTTTCGTTCGTTTTCCCGTCCGTTTCGGTAGTTCCCGACTGGGCGGGCGTTTCAGCGGGGACATCTTCCTCTTTCTCCAAAAGATTCACTTCGGACTGAAGGAAATTCGCAATTTTGGAAGCGGTGCGGAAGACGGCGCGATCCATGTCTCCGTCCGCGAAGCTTTCTTCCATGTATTCGTCCCGGATGGAGGTCAGAACGCTGTTGGTCACTTTGTCCTCCACGCCGGTGCTCTGCAGGATGTAATAGTTGCCGTCATCCACAGCGACTAAGAGTAAAACTCCTTCGCCCAGTTTCCATTCGGTGAACAGAGCCCGGGCATATTCGCTGATGGGGGTGTCCCCCGTAGTTTTTACGGCGCAGACCGCCACCTGGGTGCCCGTTTTGGAGAGAAGGGTGGCGTTGGTCTTTTTTAACTGCCGAACGGTGGATTCGGTGAGAATTTTCGCGGTATCGGCAATGTTGTCGGTGGCTTTCGGGTAGGAAGCGGCGGCGATAGGAAGCGTCAGCAGAGCCGTCAGCATCACAAGGAGCAGGAGAACGGCTGTCCCGCGGATTTTGCGTGTCATGGTTGCGTTGTTCATGGGGTTCGATTATCAGGAGTTGAGACCGATGAGCTTTGCTTTCAGCTCGCCTTCGATGCGGTCGAGTTCAGCCTGTGCCGCGGTTCTCTTTTCCCGTCCTTCCTTTTGAATTTGCTGGATTTCATCCAGGGTGGCAATGAGTTGTTCGTTGGTGTGGGTGAGGGTTTCGATGTCGACGACACCCCGTTCCGCCTCTTTTGTGATATCCACACTGGCCTGACGGAGGGCTTCGCTGTTCTTTTTCAGAAGCTCATTGGTCATATCGGTCACCAGCCGTCCCGCTTCCATGGCCTGACGGGAATGCTCAATGCCGAGAGCGATGACCATCTGGCTCTTCCAAAGGGGGATGGTGTTCATGATGACCGTCTGGATTTTCTCCGTCATCATGGAGTCGTTGTTCTGCACCAGCCGGATCTGGGGGGACATCTGAATGGACACCATGCGGGTCAGTTCCAGATCGTGAATCTTTCTCTCAAACCGCACCAGTTGTTCTTCGAAATCGTTGGCGGCTTGGGCGTCTTCGGGGAAGGAAGAGGCCTGCGCCTTCTGTTTCAGCTCTGCGAGGGTGGTTGCCCGCTCCTCCGCCAGCTTTCTTTTGCCGGCTTCGATGTACATGGACAATTCCTTGAAGTAGGAGAGATTCATGTCGTAAAGCTCGTCGAACATGGAAATGTCCTTGAGGAGCGTGATCTGATGCTGTTCCAGGGTGGAGACGATGGAATTGACGCTGTCTTCGCACTTTTCGTATTTGGTCTTGATGTTTTGGATCTTCCGCTTGGTGGACTTAAAGATGCCGAGAAATCCCTTGTCATCCCCGTCGGCTTCGTCGTTCATCTCACGGAGATTGCCAATCAGATCGGTGATCATACCGCCCACTTCGCCGAAATCCTTGTTGCGGACACTGCCGAGAGCGGTATCGCTGAAATCGGAGATTTTTTTCTGGGCAGCGGCACCGTAGCCTAAAATCATGGCGGAGTCCGTTACGTCGATTTGCTTTGAAAATTCGTCAATGGCTTTTTGTTCGGCTTCGGTGAACTGGGGCTCTTCCGGAAACGTTTTCGCGGATTCCGGTACAGCGGGGGCGGGAGCAGGAGCGGCGGCAGCGGCACCCATGGGATCCAGGGTCAGTTTGATTTCGTTGTCCATAACAATACTCCTATCTATGATCGTGTGTCAGACGGTTTCAGCAGTCTGAGGGGATTTTTTGTTCTTTTTCTTCTTTTCCCGCTTTCTCGTGGGATCGTATTCGCCCAGCATGGGAGCGATGGTGAAGAGGCGGCACATTCCGAGAAGACCCAGAGCCGCGTAGAGAATCAGCCGTTCGGGGGACAAATTGGGATCACCGGGAATGGGATTCAGAAAATGGTTGAGGAGAGCACCGCCGGACAGTCCCAGGGTGAGGGAGGAAGCGAGGGCGGAGGTGAGCACGAAAAAGAAGGGGGTCACCTGGACCGCGTGGGCTCCCAGACCAAACCGCGCTTCCGACAGCAACTGGAGCAGAATGCACGCCTGCAGAATTACAGTGAGATTGCGGATGGGGCTGTTCAGGGGGAGTGCGAAGTCAAAATAACAGGAAAACATGGTGAGATTGATGGAAAGGGCACTCAGAAGGAATCCGCCCAGACGGAACCAACCTTCCGCCGTCCGGTCAAAGAGGGAGAGTGCCAGCGCGATTCCCAGAAAAGGCAGGAGAATCGCGGCAAACTGGGCGAATTTCGTATAGGGGAAGCCCAGAGAACGGTCGGTGAGGTAGTCAATGAGCATCGCGACGGTCACCACGGCACCGAAGACGGAAACAAAGATCGAGGGGACGGTAATCTTCGGCATAGCGACGACGGATACGGATTTCATGGACGGCAGGGCGGCGATCAGCGCGGCGGCGATGCTGAGAAACACAGCCGCGGTGGCAATGCCGAAGGGGAGGGAATCCGTGGCGAAATGCCCGATGTCATGGTCAAAATCGTTCTTCATGGCGAGATAGTAGGAAATCGCCAGAATCACGGCCAGCGGGGGAAAGACAAAACGGATTTTTTGGTAAAAGCCGACGTATGCGGCGCGATTTTGGAACATAGAAAAGCACCTTTCGTGTTGTGCGAAAATATACATTATAATAATACCACAAAAAACGTCGTTTGGCAAGGGGATATTGCAGGAAAATCCCCACCGATCGCGGGAAATCGTCGGGAGTTACGGGGTGTTTGTGCATCTCGCACAAGAGAGGGCGGCACGGGTCGTGTAATTTCTACGAAATAAATTTTTGTAATTCGGAGAATCCTCTTGATTTTATTCCATTTATATGGTAAAATAGTACCGCTTGATGTGCGATGAAGCGGGAGGTTGCCGATTCTGTCACCAACTGTCAGATGGAATCGGGGAATTTCCGTGGAGTATGTCCGAGTCAATCGGGCGAGATGAAGGCGTCTCCCCTCTGTGACGGTTGTGGTATTCCCCTGTTCCCGAGCCCCATGCGGATCCTGTGTCCCCTGTTTGCGGTTCGGATTCACTTAGTACCACCTCGACACACCCGGAGCCGTGTTCAGCGCCTCAAACCCCAAAATTAATCAAGGAGGCAAACAAAATGGCAGTACAGGAAAAGATCCGAGTGAAGATCAAGAGCTACGAGCACTCTCTGGCGGATCAGGCAGCGGCTAAGATCGTTGACATCGCTAAGAGAAACGGCGCCGAAGTTTCCGGGCCCATTCCGCTCCCCACTGAGAAGGAAATCATCACCATTCTCCGTGCGGTTCACAAGTACAAGGACAGCCGTGAGCAGTTCGAACAGAGAACCCACAAGAGACTGATTGAGATCCACAAGCCCTCTCAGAAGGTTGTGGAAGCTCTCATGTCCGTGGAACTCCCCGCCGGTGTTGACGTAGACGTCAAGGCGTAAACCCTATTCACTCAACAAGCCAATTCCGAATCCCGTACAGAGCGATGAGGACAAGCGCTTATTCCGGCGCAACGTCTGAAGCTTGATGGCGGTCGGGTCATGTTGATCGCAGCGGGGCGGCTCCCCGAACCATTACGCGGTCAACCAATAACCTATTTTAAGGAGGAAAATTCGATGAAAAAAGGTATCATCGGAAAGAAGCTGGGCATGACGCAGATCTTCACGGAAGACGGTTCTGTCATCCCGGTGACTGTGATCGAGGCAGGCCCCTGTCCCGTAACACAGAAGAAAACAGTAGAGACGGACGGTTACGAAGCCGTTCAGCTCGCATTTGAAGACGTTCGCGAAAAGCTCGTGAACAAGCCTATGGCAGGTCACTTCAAGAAGGCAGGCGTAGGTCTGAAGCGTCATCTGAAGGAATTCCGTCTGGATGACATCTCCGGCATCAACGTGGGCGATGTAATAGCCGCCGATACCTTCGCTTCTGGCGACAAGGTCGACATTACCGGTATTACAAAGGGTCACGGTTACTCCGGCGTTGTAAAGAGATGGAACTTCAAGATTAAGAGAATGACCCACGGTGGTGGTCCTATCCATCGTCAGGGCGGTTCTCTCGGTCAGAACTCCACCCCGTCCCGTATCTACAAAAACAAAAAGATGGCTGGTCAGTACGGTTGCGAACAGGTTACCGTTCTGAATCTCGAAGTTGTGAAGGTTGACACCGAAAAGAACCTTATCGCGATCAAGGGCGCAGTTCCCGGCGCGAAGGGCGGAATCGTGTTCCTCCGCAACAGCGTGAAAGCGTAAGTCGGAAGGAGGAAGAAACAATGCCCGAAATCAAAGTATTAAATATGGCAGGCGAAGCAGTCGGTACGATGAATCTGTCCGATGCAGTATTCGCAGCTGACGTGAACGGTGCTGTCCTCCACGCGGCAGTTAAGTGCTATCTCGGCAATCAGAGACAGGGTACTCAGTCCACCCTGACCCGTACCGAAGTATCCGGCGGCGGCAAGAAGCCCTGGAGACAGAAGGGTACCGGTCGTGCAAGACAGGGTTCCACCAGAGCTCCTCAGTGGACGCACGGTGGTGTGGCTCTCGGCCCGAAGCCCCGTCTGTACAAGACGAAGCTGAACAAGAAGGTTCGCCGTCTTGCTATGATCTCCGCCCTCTCCGCAAAGGTAGCTGGCGGTGAAATGATCGTGGTGGACAAGATCGAAACGGCAGAATACAAGACCAAGACCATGGTCAAGATGCTCGCGGCTGTTGGCGCAGCAAAGAAAGTCCTGGTCGTTCTTCCTGAAAAGGACGAAAAGGTATTCGCAAGCTTTGCAAACATCCCCGGCGTAAAGGTTTCCCTTACCAACACTCTGAATGTTTACGACATTCTCAACTGCGACTCCTTCATCGTGGCAAAGGCTGCGGCAGAAAAACTTGAGGAGGTATACGCATAATGAAATTCGTACAGGACATCATCATCAGACCTCTGATCACAGAGCGTTCTATGGATATGATCGCGGAAAAGAAGTACTCCTTCGAAGTTGCGAAAAGCGCTACCAAGCCTGAAATCGCAAAGGCTGTGGAAGCGATGTTCGAAGGCACCAAGGTTGCTTCCGTCAACACCATCAACATGAAGGGTAAGCCGAAGAGAGTTCGCTATGTCGCAGGCAAGACCGCTTCTTGGAAAAAAGCTATCGTTACCCTCACAGAGGACTCTGCTACCATCGAGTTCTTTGAAGGTATGAACTAATTTAAGGAGGAAAGTACAAATGCCTACCATCAAGTATAAGCCGACAACCCCGGCAAGAAGACATATGTCCGTTCCTTCTTTCGAGGAGATCACCAAGTTCACTCCCCAGAAGAGCCTTCTTGCTACCAAGAAAAAGCACGCTGGTCGTAACTCCTACGGCCGCATCACCGTTCGTCATAAGGGCGGCGGAAACAGACAGAAGTACCGTATCATCGACTTCAAGAGACAGAACACCAGCGCACAGACCGTTATCAGTATCGAGTACGACCCCAACAGAACTTCCTACATCGCCCTCCTTCAGGACGAAGCAGGCAAGAAGAGCTATATCCTGGCTCCCGTGGGTCTGACGGATGGCGCCGTTCTCTACTCCGGCGAAAATGCGGACATCGTCACCGGTAATACTCTCCCCCTCGCAAACATCCCCGTTGGTACGTTCATTCACAACATCGAGCTGTATCCCGGTAAGGGCGGTCAGCTCGTTCGTGCAGCCGGTGCTCAGGCTCAGCTCATGGGTCGTGAAGGCGATCTCTCCATGATCCGTCTCCCCTCCGGTGAAATGCGCTACGTTCGTTCCGACTGTAAGGCTACCATCGGTCAGATCGGTAACATCGAGCATGATACCGTAAAGATCGGTAAAGCCGGTAAGAAGCGCCACATGGGCATCCGTCCCACCGTACGCGGTTCTGTTATGAACCCCTGCGATCACCCTCATGGTGGTGGTGAAGGTCGTTCCCCCATCGGTCGTCCCGGTCCTGTTACCCCCTGGGGTAAGCCCGCTCTTGGTTACAAGACTCGTAACAAGAAGGCAAGAACCGATAAGTTTATCGTAAAGCGCAGAAACGCTAAGTAATAGGAGGGAATATATAATGAGCAGAAGCCTTAAAAAAGCACCTTATGTTGAAGCAA
>JAZSQX010000204.1:0-6712 GCA_045538235.1 Eubacteriales bacterium | reverse complement strand
TTTTTCTTCGCCGCCATGGCAGCCAGCACCTCCAGCGCCGCCCGCATGGACTCGGGACTGGCGTTGTAGCAGTCGTCGATGACCGTGATGCCGCCCACGTCGTACACCTTCTGACGCATATCCGCACCCACAAAATTTTTGAGTCCCCGGCAGATCTGTTCATCCGTCATGCCAAGCTGAATGCCCACCGCATATGCCGCCAGCGCGTTGTACACGTTGTGCTTGCCAAGGGCGGGAATTTCCACGTTGGTAACGGCTTTGCTGGCATACAGGAGATCAAACACGTTTCCTTCCGTTTTCTGACGGATGTTCACCGCCCGGAAGTCGCCGCTCCGGTTGTAGATACTCATAAGCTTCGGCTTCTTGTCGAGGAGCTCGTACTGATCCACCAAAAGGGGCTCGTCGGCATTGAGCAGAAGCACGCCATTTTCGGGAAGCCCAAAACGGATTTCCATCTTCGCCCGGCAGATGTTTTCCCGGGTTCCGAGGGATGCCAGATGGGAGGTTCCGATATTGGTGACCACCGCAATGTCGGGGCGAGCAATTTTCGTCATATACTCGATCTCGCCGAGCCCGCTCATCCCCATTTCCAGCACCACCACCTGATCTTCCGGGGCGATGCCGAAGAGGGTGAGGGGAAGTCCCAGCTCGTTGTTGTAGTTTCCCATGGTTTTATGGGTGCGGAACACCGCCGATGCCACCGCGTAGATAAATTCCTTCGTGGTGGTTTTGCCCACACTTCCCGTGACTGCCACGAACTTCGCCCCCGTAAAGCCCCGGTAGTAGGCTGCCAGTTTGCCGATCGCCTTGACGGTGTCTTCTACCACAACGGCACAAAAGGGCGCGTCTCCCGCGTTTTCCAGAACCCGTTCGCACAGCATGACGGGGCTTCCCGCCGCCGCAGCCTGGGGAATGAAGTCGTTCCCGTCCACGTTCTGTCCCCGGATGGCGCAGAAGAGAGTCCCCTCTCCACACTCCCGGGAGTCCGTAGACAGTGCTCTGCACGTGACGTTTTCCGTCGCTCCGTTATATATTTCCAGTTTCCCGTCCACCGCGGATGCGATTTCCGCCGCAGAGAGAGTCTTCAGTTTCAGATCCACGCTCATTGATTGTTTCGCCCCTTTCAAGCCGTTTCCTACGTCCGTCTGATTTTCGGGAATTCTTTGTCTCCCGTCTTCTATCGATTTTGGTGATGTTTTCAAATTATTTTCCCAATCGATGAGCCGCCGCTTCTTTGGCGATGGCTTCTTCATCGAAGGGGTGCCTGCCGTCCTTGGTGATTTCGTATTTCTCGTGTCCTTTTCCGAGAAGCACGATCCATTCTCCTGCTTCCGCTTCTGTGACGGCAGTCCGGATGGCGTCTCTCCGATCGGGAATCACCCGATGGGGTACTCGCCCCGTAAAGCCCGTGAGAATGTCCTCGACGATCTGTCCGGGGTCTTCCCCTCTCGGATTGTCCCCCGTGACGATGATCTGATCCGCCCATTCCTCCGCCGCCTGCGCCATGAGGGGACGCTTGCTTCGATCCCGCTCGCCGCCGCAGCCGAATACGGCCGTCAGTTTGCCCGGTGCCATCTCTCTCAGAGCGGACAGCACCGCACGGATTGCCGCAGGTGTGTGGGCGTAATCGATAAACACCGCCGGCATTCCCTCTTTTTCCGGAAGGGACACCCGATAGAGCCGCCCTTCGGCACCGCGGAAGGTTCCAATGGCTTCCTTCACGGTGAGAGGATCCACTCCCATGGCGATCGCACAGGCTGCTGCTTCCATGGTGTTGTATACGGAATAATGTCCCACCAGGGGACTCACAATGCGGAATACCGCCTCCTCGGAGAAGTACACGTATTCCATCCCTGCCGCGCCCCGGGATGCGTATCGCAGGGCACAGACCTCGCTGTCGGTGACTTTCGCTGGCATGGCGGAGCATCGGAGAATCTCCGCCTCCGTGTCCATCTCACACAGCCGCGCCATCCACTCGTCGTCTTCGTTGACAATGGCAAGGCGTGTCATGGACAATAGTTTTGCCTTTGCGAGGAAGTAGTCCTCCATGGTTCCGTGGTAATCGAGATGCTCCGGGGAGAGATTGGTAAACACCGCCGCATCTACCCGAAGGGGTGAGAGTCGTTCCATGGCAAGAGCCTGGGAGGAGGCTTCAAAAATCAGGGTATCGCACCCCGCCGCCTGCATCTCCGCCGCCGCCTGGAAAAAATACTCCGGATCCGGCGTTGTCATAGCACCCGTCCGATCGGATACAGAGGAGCCGCCGTTTTCCCCCAGCGAGAGAATCCGGTTGTTCGCCGAGACACGCACGGTGGAGATCAGCCCCACGTCCCGTCCTGCACTCCGGAAAATGTGCTCCAGCAGGCACGCCACGGAGGTTTTGCCCGCCGTTCCCGTCACTGCGATCTTTTTCATTCTGTCCGTAGGCCGCCCGAACCACCCATACCAGATCCTGGCTTCCGCCCGCCGTGTATCCGGTGTGATAAACTGGTACACATCCTCGGGCAGGGACAGTTTTCGTTCCGCCAGAACCGCCGCAGCACCTCGCCGCACCGCTTCTGCCGCGTGATAATGTCCGTCGTGGCGGGATCCCTGGTGGCAGATGAAGAGTTCTCCCCCCTTCACCCGTCGGGAATCGGACACCACGCCCGTCACCTCCATATCCTCCTGTGGGAGTGTCACGTCACATCCCAAAAGAAGTGTCTTCGCCTTCATCAAAGGTACCTCCCCGAAAAAAATCGTTCTCACGTATTTTTTCGTCCGTTCCTTTGTTTTCGGCGTCCGTTTGTGACTTTGAAAATCAGTCCGTACCGTCCAGGTGACGCACCTCGATTTCCACGATGGTACCCCTCGGGACATACGTTCCCGCTGCGGGGCTTTGGGCAATTACCGTTGCGGTGGAGCCGTTGGTGGAACCGTAGAAGGTCACGTTCAGTCCTGCAGACACGACGGCATTGTTGGCGTTATATGCGCTCATCCCCACAAGATCGGGGACTTTCACATTGGCAGGAGGCGTTTCTCCATCGGTGTACAGGAGCAGAATGCCCGTGTCGCTGGAGATTTTCGAACCTGCCGGAGGAATCTGAGCGGTAACCCGATCCCCCTCCCCGATGATCTCGTAGGAGAAGGAGCGCCACTCCAAATCGGTATGGCAATTTTCCACCGGCGCACCCACGTAGTTGGACAGGGTCACGTCCA
Source organism: Eubacteriales bacterium (assembly GCA_045538235.1). Classification (GTDB taxonomy): domain Bacteria; phylum Bacillota; class Clostridia; order Oscillospirales; family CAG-272; genus UMGS1696. Next base: position 3,514 of record JAZSQX010000204.1, on the reverse strand, counting down.
GTGCTGCCAGTTCTTCCGTGGTATACTGGGGTTCCACTCCAATGTAGGGGAGAACGCTTCCCAGCAGACTGGATATATAGGGAGCCGCCACGGTACTGCCGTAGACTGCACCCTTAAGGGGTTTATCGACAATAATGATTGCGGAAATTTGAGGATCATCCGCCGGTGCGTAAGCGGCACAGGAACCAACGCGGAAGGGAGTATTGCCATTTTCGTCGTATTCGTCCCGCTTTTCAGAGGTTCCCGTTTTGGCCGCCACGCGGTAGCCTTTGACGTAAGCATTCTTGGCACCACCGTTGGTTGCCACGCCCTCTTCCAGAATTTCCGTAATGGTATCGCAGGTAGCGGTACTCACTACCTGACGAATCTGCTCCGTCTCGTAGGACTGGATGACGTTTTTTTCGTCGTCCACAATGTTTTTGAGCAAATGGGGGGTGATGAGATACCCGCCGTTGGCTACGGAAGAAATCGCTCGGAGCTGCTGAATGGGAGTCGTCTTAAAAGTCTGACCGAAGGAATATACCGCCAGAGAGACGTTGCCGAACTCCGCGTAGGGGGTGTAGATGCCCCGCACTTCCCCGGGCAGGTCAATTCCCGTTTTCCCCATGTAGCCGAAGGCATCGAAGTAATTGTAAAACCGTTCTCTGCCCACCCGCTGAGCAATGGTCATGAGCACCGGGTTGCAGGACTGCTGAAGTCCCACTCGGAAGGTGACGGCACCGTGCCCCTCGTGCTTATGACATTTGATGGGGCGAGACCAACCTTCCACCATCAGACTGCCGGAACAGTAGAAATTGTCCTGAGGCGTCACTTCCGCCTCTTCCATCGCCATAGCCGTGGTGAGGATCTTGAAGGTGGAGCCGGGCTCATAGGTTTCCGTAATGGCTTTGTTGTTCCACATCCGGTACATCAGCGTGTTATACGCCGTGCGGTATTCCTCGGAAGCGGGATCCAGACCCTTGGCATCCAGTTCTGCCTGAGAATAGTCATCGATGGTATAGGGATCGTTGAGGTCGAAGGAGGGGTAGGTTGCCATCGCCAGCACTTCCCCCGTATCCACGTCCATCACAATGCCCGTGACCCGGTTTCCCGCACCCGATTCGATAAAGGTTTTTTCTAACTGATTTTCCAGTTCGTACTGGATGTAGATATCCAGTGTCGTAACAATATTGTATCCGCTTTCCGCCTCCACATACCGCTCATATTCAAAGGGCATATCCTGCCGTCTGGCGTCCTGTGCGGTGATGTAGCGTCCGGAGGTTCCCTCCAGCACGTTGTTGTAGTAGGCTTCCAGCCCGTAGATCCCCACGCCCTCCGAATTGGTGAAGCCGATGACGTGAGCCGCCAGATCTCCCTGGGGATAGTACCGCTTGGAGGAGGCTTCAAAGTAGATCTGATCCTTCAGATCAAACTGGGCGATAAAGGCTTTGATTTTATCGGAGATATCCTCTTCCACGTTCTTTTTCAGAAGGGAGTAGAGGTATTCCTTCCGCCCCAGCCGCTCTTCCACCAAATCCTCTTCCATGGTCAGATACCCGGAAAGCACTTCCACGATCAGTTCATCCAGTTCCGTTCCACGGTAGCTGATGCCATAGGAGGGGTCGGAGAAATCGTAGTACACGTCGTTTTCCCCATCGTCATCCCGGTTGGCAGCCCGATCCTGTTTCATCCGTTCTACCACATCGGCGGGAGAGAGCACCACATTATATACCGTTTTGTTACTGGCAAGAATGTTCCCACCCCGGTCGGTGATAATCCCCCGCTCCGGTGTGGCACTCAGCTCCACCGTAATCTGCCGCAGCACCAATTCCTGATAGGTCTCGTGCATTTTGATCTGGTATTTGGCAAGAAACGCGGTGATGAATGCGGCGTATGCCAGAAACAGCACATAAATCACGACCATGCTGTGAACCGTTTTCCGTTCCGTTCTGTTTTTCACCGTCACCGCCCCCTTTCTGCCTCTCCGTATATGTATATTTCCGGTTTTTTCCGAATATGCTGAAAACGAACGGGCTGTCCCATGCAAACGGTGCAGCCCGCAAATTTTTTGTTTTCTTGTGTTTCTTCTTACTTCAGCCGTTCGAACAGATCGCCCAGAGCGGAGAAGAGGGAGGAGAGAAGAATGCCGGATCCGGCTTCCGCTTCCGCTTCCACGGCAATCACGTCGATGTGCTCCCCATCGGACAAGGAGATGTTCCGTCTCTGCCGGGAATCCTCTTTGGTCATGCCAAGCTTCATGGTGGCAATTTCCTCAATCTTGCGGATGTCGTTCTTTTCTTCCAGTTTCAGTTCGAGATCGTCCGCGCGCTGTTCCAGAAGATCCAGATCCTTCTCATACTGAGCGATCTGATCCGTCGTGCTGTACACCTGGGAGAATCCGTGCAACACCACCATCACCGCCACGGTGACAATGGCAAGGAGAAGGACGAACATCACGGGAAACGGTTTCCGTTCTACGGTGATAGCCCCAGAGGGCGTGATGGGTTCGGCTACGGGGGCTTGTCTCTTCCCGTGACTCTTCGGTTGGGTGTGACGGCGGGACGCTCCCGGATTTGCCGCGCTTTTTGGCTGAGGTCTTCCCGATGCCGACTGTGCTCCGGTACGGCGGGGCGCATGACGGGCTTCTGTTCTGACACCGGCGGCTCCGGTACGCACGTTTCCGTTCTGCTGGGATCTGCCAGTCCGGTAATCCCGGCGGAAAGCTTCTTCGGCACAGTTGAAGCGAGGATCCCGTCCCATTTCCGCCATCCGGCAAAGTTCGGAGGTGGAAGTGGCACGCATTCCCTGCACCGCAGCACCGCGCTCGTAAAACTCGTTTTTCAGTTTTTCCGCCAGCACATTACTGCTCGACCGTTCCGCCATGGCTTCTACCTCCGTCGTCGTATTGTTTATAATTTCTCCGCCGTTCTCAGTTTTGCGCTGCGGGAACGGGGGTTTTGTTCCTCTTCCTCCCGGGTGGGAAGAATGGGTTTTTTCGAAAGCAATTGAATCTTGGGTTTTCCGCCGCAGACACACACGGGGAATTCCGGCGGGCAGGTACATCCCGTGGACAGGCTCCGGAAGGTGTCCTTGACGATCCGATCCTCCAAGGAGTGGAAGGTGATCACCGCCAGTCGTCCACCGGGTCGTAGTCGCTCCGTTGCCGCCGTGATGGACGGTTCAATGGCATCCAGCTCGCCGTTGACCTCAATGCGGATCGCCTGAAAGGTTCTTCTGGCGGGATTCTGGGCTTCCTTCATCCGGTGAGCCGCAGGAATGGCACCGCTCACGATCTCCGCCAGTTCCGTTGTGGTGGCGATGGGGGATTCTTCCCGTTTCTGCACGATGGCGGCGGCAATGCGCTGGGCAAACCGCTCTTCCCCGTAATCCCGGATGATCCGTCTGAGTTCTTCTTCCGCGTAGGCATTGACTACATCCCACGCGCTTCTGGTTTCACTCCGATCCATGCGCATATCGAGAGCAGCCTCTTTCATGTAGGAGAAGCCCCGCTCTCCCTCGTCCAGCTGATGGGAGG
>JAZSQX010000276.1:0-7344 GCA_045538235.1 Eubacteriales bacterium | reverse complement strand
CCCCAGAGGCAAGACGTATGCGGAAAGCGAAGTCACCCACCCCGTTCGCACGCTGACCTCCACCGTCCGGATTCTCACCGCAGACGGCAGAAAGATGCTCCCCGTTCGCACGGACAAGCCCATTCCCAGAGAAACCCTCGCACAAGCCATGGAGCTGGTTCGGAAAATCACCGTCTCCGCTCCCGTGAAAACCGGCGACTGCATTGCGGCGGATTTCATCGAGCCCGGCACCAATCTGGTCGCCTGCAAGGATTTTGACTAAGCGGCACGCTTCCGATAATCAAACAGCAAAGGACTGCGCTAAGCGGGATTGCTCCCCCAGCACAGTCCTTTTTCGATTCCCATGTAGGACTCCTTCCGGATTTTTCAACATGATAGCATTTCAGTTTTGAAAATACGAGTACCATGAAAAAATCCACGAAAAAACTCCCCCTCAGCCGTGTGAAGTGGCAGAGCGGGAGTTTGCTACTCATAACTTGTCCTCAAACGAGGGGAAACTCAGAATCTTCTGGGCGCATTGCCGGGATTCTGGTTCGGGTTCTGGTTCTGATTCTGATTCTTACCCATGTTGAGCATCTTCAGAATTTCGTTGAAGTCGTCATCCGAAATGGGGGAATCATCGTCGGTGGCTTCCTTCGGCTCTTCCTTCTGGGAGGATTCCCTGATAAGGGAAGAGGTGGTGGTGGTCTTCACGCCGTTCTTGATTTTACCGGTAGCAACAGGACGGATGGAGGGTTCTCTCCGGAAAGAGGAATCGGTTCCGTTCTTGTTGAGGTAACCGGTAGCGATGATGGTGACCTTCATGGTGTCTTCCATGGATTCGTCGAATGCCACACCCCAGATAACCGTTGCATCTTCTGCTGCCTCGGAGCTGATGAGAGCGGAAGCAATGTCCACGTCATCCATGCTGATGTCGGGAGAAGCGGTGATGCTGATCAGAATGCCCTTGGCACCGGTGATGGTGGTTTCGAGCAGGGGGCTGGAGATCGCGCCCTTTGCCGCTTCGGTCGCCTTGTCCTTACCGGACGCTTCGCCAACACCCATGTGCGCGTAGCCAGCATCCTGCATAATGGAGGTCACGTCTGCGAAGTCCAGGTTGATGTAACCGGGGACGTTGATCATTTCGGAAATGCTCTGAACGCCGTGACGGAGTACGTCATCTGCCACCTGGAATGCGTTCATGAGAGTGATCTTTTCTTCTACTTCCTTCAGTCTTTCGTTGGGAATGATGATGAGGGAGTCCACGTACTCCTTCAATTTTTCAATACCCGCCTCAGCCTGTTCCATTCTCTTCTTCTGTTCGAATCCGAAGGGCTTGGTTACGATACCAACGGTGAGGATGCCCATGCTCTTTGCAATTCTCGCCACAACGGGAGCCGCACCGGTGCCGGTACCACCGCCCATACCGGTGGTGACAAATACCATGTCCGCCCCTTCCAGAGCCGCCGTGATTGCCTCTTCGCTTTCTTCCGCAGCCTTCGCGCCGATTTCCGGATTGGAGCCTGCCCCATGACCCTTGGTGATCTTTTCACCGATCGGAATCTTCACAGGAGCATTGGATTTTACCAGTGCCTGCATATCGGTGTTGATAGCAATAAATTCAACCCCTCTGACTGTGTTGGTCATCCGGTTTACGGCATTGCTTCCGCCGCCGCCAACCCCGATTACTTTTATGGTTACGCCGCTTTCGTAGTTATTGTTGTCAAGTTCAAATGGCATTGTAATGCCCTCCTTGTCCCATTTTCTGTTGAATATTGAGGTAAGCCTTTCCGTGGCAGAGTACAAACATTCTATTCTACACTATATAATACAATATGAACGAAAATTTTGCAATAGTTTTTTTGAAATTTCCCCGAAAAAATCCGATCTTTTTCGCATTTTTTCGATTTTCGTCCCAAAAATCCCAAATTTCTCCTCTGAAAGCATCCAAATCCGTCACTCAAAAGTGAGCCGCATATCAAACCGCACCGACGCCTCGCCCACGGTGGACAGATCAATCCGAGCGGGGGTACCTCGGTCAAACCGAGTATCGGTGATGGTTTTGTACACCATGCGAAGCTTCAGATCGAAGTCCTCTTCGTCGCCGCATTCCAGGAGATACTTCCCGTCCACGTGCATGGAGATCCGGTGCAGATCGGTGAAATCCACCCGGTCCACCCATTCCCGTGCCGCCAGAGCCGACTGCTCGCACTGAGCCAGCACTTCCCGGATCAGACGCTCGTTTGCGGGATTTTCGAATTCCAGCACCCGCCCGGCTACGGAATACCGGATAGGTGGCAGGATCAGTTCCGTCAGTCCCTGAGCCTTGGCTTCCTCCGCCGTGGTGACTTCCAAGACCCTCAGTCCCGCCGACAGCTTTACGACATCGCCCCAGATCCGGCAGTAGTACATCGCGCTGTCATCCGTTACGGCGACGCTCACGTACTTCGGAACGGTTCGGTTGAGCTCCGCCGTCTTGATGTACGGACACCGGAACGTAATATCCCCTTCCGCATCCGACGCCTTGAAGGAGTAGAGGTTGTCCCCCACCCCGAAGCCCGCCGCGGTGACGATCTCCTCCGCCGTATACCGATCAGAGCCCTCCACGGTCACGTCCGTGATCACGAAGAACACCTTATACACGAGGAACACAAATGCCGCGGTGATCAGCACCAGGAGCAACGCTGTGAAGAACGTATGCCGGTATTCGGAAAATTTCTTTGTGGCAATGGCGCGCTGCTTGGCAATCCGCTCGTCATTCCGTCCCCGCTCTTCGATGGTCTCGAAGAAATTGACGATCCGGTCGAGAATCAGCTTCACGGGTCGTTCCCTGACCGCTTCCCCGCCCCGAACCGAGCTGCGGTATGCGGCACTCTGGCGGTATTCCCCACTGCGGGGAACCGATTGCCGTCTGGGGGGATTCCCATACGCGTTGCCGGGACGGCTTGTCCCCCTTCTGTTTCGCGGAGGTTGACCGGGGCGATGCTGTCCGCTCCGACCTCCGCCGTCCGCCTGTCTCCGGGACTGTGCTGTCCCAGTCTGCCGCCGTTCTGCGCGCTCTTTTTCATTCGGTGAAGAGGGTCGTCCGGTTCCCGCTCCGAATTGCTCTTGCATCTGCCGCTGTTTGGACGCTTTGGTGCAGACGCGGTCGTAAATATACAGTTGTTCCGAGCGGGGGCCGTGACCGTGTTCCGCCGTCATGAAAATCGCTCCTTCCTCTGATAAGATACCCGAAAAGGGGAATTATTTCGTCTGTTTTTTCTCCTGCACCAGCCGGCACAGATCCTGGTAGATTTGCTTATTGGAATCCGCTACGGCGAAATCCCGGATGTTCTCGCCCATCTTCCGGCGCTTTTTTTCACCCTCGTCGGAAAGAAGGAAGCGCACTTCGTCAATGAGAGATGCCGCACCGTCGGTCAGGTCTTTTTCCTCGAACAGTCCCGCCGCATCCGCGTCAAACAGCACCTTCGCGTTTTTATACTGGTGATTTTCCGCCACGTTGGGGGAGGGAATGAAGATCGCCGGCTTTCCTGTGATGGCGAGTTCGGACACCGTCATGGCGCCCGCCCGGTTGATGGTGAGATCTGCCGCCGCCATCTTCACCGGCATATCGTAAATGTATTCGCACAGCTCAATGTTGCCGCATCCGTCCAGTCCCATTTCCCTAAACTGGCTGGAGCAGAGTTCCCATTCAATGGAACCCGTGGCGTGGATGTGGTACACCTCGGGATGCTTCGATGTAAACTCCCGCATAAGGCAAAGGACAGCATCGTTCACCTTTTCTGCCCCCATGCTGCCCGCGTAGGACAGGAGAACGTACTTCGTTCCCTCGGGGAGATTCAGCTTTTTCCGCGCCTCTTCCCGGCTGAGGGAGGCAAACGCCCCCATGACGGGATTGCCCACCCGCATGAGTTTTTCTCTGGGGCAGGTGAGGGTTTCGCCGGTTTTTTCGAAATTCAGGTAGATGCGATCCACCATTTTCTGAAGCATTTTCACCGCAACACCCGCAATGGCGTTGGATTCATGAAGAGCCGTTGGGATTCCCATATCCGCCGCCGCCTTCATCACGGGCCAGCAGACGTAGCCCCCCGTTCCCACTACCAGATCGGGCTGGAATTCTTCAATCAGCGTCCGTGCCCGGATGGGGGAGGTGACCGCCAGATACGCCGCCCGCAGATTGGCAGGGGACAGGCTTCGTCTCAGCCCCTGGATTTCCACGTGGTGCAGGGGGTATCCCGCCTTCGGAACCAGTTTATTTTCAATGCCCTTTTTGGTGCCGACGTACTCAATCACCGCATCGGGGTCGTTTTGCTTGATCGTATTGGCAATGACAAGAGCGGGATTCACATGACCTCCCGTTCCGCCCCCCGTGATCAGAACTCTCATCTTTCCTCCTTCGCCCGGGATCAATCCAGCCCCAGACTTTTCTGAAGAGCTTCCCGTTCCAGATCCTCTTTCTTCCGATACGAATACCGGGAGATCTGGAGTAGAATGCCCATTTCCACCATGGTCATCAAGAGTGCGGAACCGCCGTACGAGAAGAACGGAAGGGTTACCCCCGTATTGAACATCGTTTTCGTCGCTACCGCCATATTCAGAAACGCCTGAATTCCCACGTGGGTAGTAATGCCAAAGGCAGTCAGCATCTGGAAGCGATCCTCCGCTCGAACGGCGATGAGGTAACCCCGCCAGATGAAAATCAGGTACAGACAAATCAATGCAACCGCGCCCACAAAACCCGTTTCCTCACACCAGATGGAGAAAATGAAGTCCGTATGGGCGTTGCCGAGATAGCTGTATTTGAGACGGCTTTCGCCAATTCCCACACCGAACAGTCCCCCGGAGCCGATGGCGTAAATACTCTGGGTGGTCTGATACATTTCGTCGGTAATATCTGCGTTGGGATCAAAGAAGGACGTCACCCGGCGCAGGGCGTAGGGGAACAGGGTAATAAACAGAAGCCCTCCCCCAATGCCGAGGGGCGCAACGGTTCCCATCACCCAGAGGGGCTTACGGCTTCCGATCATGAGCATGGCGAGACCGATCAGTCCCACGATGGCCGTTCCCGAAAGGTGCTTGCCCGCGGCGACCAGGAAGCAGGCGACCGCCAGAATCATGCCCGGACGCACCACGTTCCAGGAATAGGTATCCCAGAATCCGTCCGTGTTCCGAAGTTTTTCTTCATAATGTTCCAGATACCACGCCAGTGCCAGCACCACCGCCAGTTTCATGATTTCCGACGGCTGGAAGGTGATGAAGCCCAGATTGATCCAGCGCTGGGTAACACCGACGGCAATCCCCTTTACAGCGGCGTACACCAGAACCCCGGCGGACACGGTAAATGCCCCCCAGACAATGCCCGTTTTCTTGATCCAGCGAATGGGGAAAAACATGGCAATCAGCATGACAACGATACCATACAGCAGATTCTGAAGCTGTCCCACCACGTAGGTCGTACTGCTCTGCCCTTTTGCGATGGCAATGGGATAACTGGCACTGAACACCGTCAGACTGCCCAAAGCAAGCAGCAGGGCAATGATGCACACCATGGGCCAGTCGATGGTTCCCTTGGTGCGGACGATGTCCTTCTGCCACGCTGCCTCTTTTTCTTCAGCCCGGATCATGTGCCGCTCGGCTCTGGTCAGACTCCGCTGTTCGATGGAAACGGGGGCATTCACCCGGCGGGAAGACGTGACCGAACCCGGATTCCGACGAGTGGTTCCGGCGCGGAAGGTGTAGTTTTCGCCCCGCTTTTCTCCGGTTCCGGATCCGGCAGAAGGTCTTCCACCGGCAGATGTGCGGGTATCTCTCCCCTCCGTCCGGGAAGCAGGACGATTCTGTGTCACCGATTCGGGACGGCGGCGGGCATGACGAACCCGGTTGTCAATATTTCGTTCTTCCATGCGCTCCCCTCCCGTCGGTTATGGATGGTTTGTTTGAATGGATCGTATCGGCTGGCTGTCCCGGTTATACCCCGAAGAGGAGCACCAGAACGGACGCGATCACGGTGACAACCGACGCCGCGGCCACAATTTTCACTTCCGACCAACCGCATTTTTCAAAGTGATCATGAATCGGGCTCATTTTGTAGTGCCGCTTACCGTGGGTCAGCTTGAAGTAGCCCACCTGCAGAATCACCGACGCGGTTTCAATCACGTAGACGATTCCGAAAATCAGTACCAGCAGAGGTTTTTGCATCATGAAGGCGCCGCCCACCACCATACCGCCGAGGAACAAGGAACCTGTGTCCCCCATAAATACCCGCGCGGGGTAGAAATTGTAGACGAGGAAGCCGGCACATCCGCCTACCAGCAAGGCACCGAGGAGGGTGAGTCCCCCATCCGGTTCTGCCAGTCCCGTGAGGTACCCTGCCGCCGTAAAGAACACCCCGATGATGAGGGTGACGCTGGAGCAGAGTCCATCGATGCCGTCAGTGAGGTTGACGCTGTTCATCATGCCCGTGATAAGGAACATGGCGATGACGTAATAGAACCACCCGCAGTCCCAGGTCAACTCCGTAAAGGGAATCGCAATCTCCGTGTCCACGCCGCAGACCAGGGACATTCCGAGAAGATACAGAGCGGCGGCAATGACCTGCAGGATGAATTTCTGCGGAGCGGTCAGCCCCTCGTTCTGCTTCTTTTTCAGCTTCGCCATGTCATCCACGCATCCGATGAGTCCCCCCGCCACACCAAGGGCAAGGGTGAACACCAGAGGCAAGGTGGAACGGATGCCGTCCGTGATGCTCAAATAGACGGCTCCGGCGATTCCCGTGAGAACCCCCGCAAAGATGAAGGCAATGCCCCCCATGGTGGGAGTGCCCTCTTTGCTTTTGTGCCATCTTGGACCGATCTCAAGGATTTTCTGTCCCATTTTATGGCTTTTCAAAATGGGAATGAGTTTTTTCGAAAGGAGCACCGTACCGAGGAAAGTCAGAACCAGTGCGGCGACGTACAGGATGTTATAATTCATTCATGAAATTCCTTTGCTTTCTCAGAATGTGGGAGGTTGGCTCAGGAGCGTCTTTTTCTCGCTTTGCGCTTTTTCATGCAGTCGATGACCCGTTCTGCGGCTACAGCACGGCTTGCCTTTACCAGAAGCACATCGCCCGGCTGCAGGGTTTCCAAAATCATATCCGCCATGCCCTGCGCGTCCCTCGTATCGAGACACACGAACACGTTGTCCGCGCGAATGCCTTTTTTGATAGCCGCTTCCGCTACGATGTCCGCCATGGAGCCGTAGCAGAACAGCTTCTGCACCTGCATCTGCGCCACCTGCTGCCCCAGTTTGTCATGCATGAGGCGGGAGTATTCCCCCAGCTCCAGCATATCACCGATAAGTGCCGCCAAGTCGGAGGCCAAGCGG
>JAZSQX010000116.1:0-4735 GCA_045538235.1 Eubacteriales bacterium | reverse complement strand
GCCTCGGTGAGGGTCATTGCCCAGGAGATATCCCCGGGGATCACTACGGTGTCGACCTCCTCAATCAGAGCCGACCACCGCCGACGGGTTTTTGCCGCGTGATCCGTCCAGCGGGCGCCGAATTTTCCCATCGGCTTGTTCACACCATGGGAGAGATGGAGATCGCTGATGGCGTACAGCGCCATGACTCAGACCCGGAAGGGAACGGCGGGCATATCGGCAGGATCCAGCACTTCCGTGAAGCGCACTTCCATGCCGAGGGTGCCGCTGAGGGGAACGGGGATTTCCGTGCCTGTTTCGGCGGAGAGAGCGGCGAGACAGTCGAAAATGTCGTCGGTTTCGGGGAGACCCAGCGCCTCAGTCACAGCGGGGGCGAACTTGTAGGGGCTGGCGGTGGAGGCGAGCACCACGGGGGTGTTGTCGCCGGTTTCTGCCCGGTACTGTTCGGCACAGCCGAGACCCACAGCGGTGTGAGGATCGATGAGGTAGTGCTGTTCCCCATAGGTCTTCCGGATGCACGCCTTGGTTTCCTCTTCGCCGAGACAGTAGCCGGAGAAGTTTTCGCGGATTTTCTCCATCAGTTCCGCGGGAGCGGTGTACTTGCCGTCCTTCTTCAAAGCTTCCATCAGCTGGCAGGTCAGCTCGGGACCACCCAGCACGGAGATGAGACGTTCCAGATTGGAGGAAATCAGAATGTCCATGGAGGGGCTGATGGTCTTGTGGAAGACGCGGGTGCGATCATACACGCCGGTGTTGATGAAGTCCGTGAGGACGTTATTGCTGTTGGAGGCGCAGAGGAAGCGGTTCACGGGGAGACCCATGCACTTTGCGAGGTAAGCAGCAAAAATGTTGCCAAAGTTGCCCGTGGGGACGCAGATGTTGATCTTGTCACCCATGGCAATGTCGCCCTGCTTTACCAGATCGCAGTAAGCGGAGACGTAATACACGATCTGGGGAACCAGTCTGCCCCAGTTGATGGAGTTGGCACTTCCGAAGAAGAATCCGGCATCGTTGGCTTTTTCGGCGAGGACTTTGTCGGAGAAGATCGCCTTCACGCCGTTTTGCGCATCGTCAAAATTGCCCCGCACAGCCGCCACGTATACGTTGGAGCCGAGGGTGGTCTGCATCTGGAGCTTCTGCATCCGGCTGACACCGTCCACGGGATAGAATACGGTGATTTTCACGCCGTCCACGTCCCGGTAGCCTTCCAGAGCCGCCTTGCCCGTGTCGCCGCTGGTGGCAACGAGAATGTGGGCGATCCGTCTTTCCCCGGTCATCACCAGAGCGCGGGAGAGAAGACGGGGCATCAGCTGCAGCGCCATGTCCTTGAAGGCGGAGGTGGGACCATGCCAGAGTTCCAGAGAATAAATATCCCCTTCCATCTTCCGGAGAGGTGCCGCACCGCCGGGGAAACGGGCTTCGGAATACGCTTCCCGGCAATCGGCAAGAAGTCCGTCCGGATCGTAGTCGGTGAGATAGCGGGAGAGAATGAACGCGGCTCTTTCGGGGTAGGTCATGGCGCCGAGGGCGGTCAGATCTTCCGCAGTGAGAGCGGGAATGGATTCGGGAATGTACAGCCCTCCATCGGGTGCGAGCCCTTCTTTGATGGCTTTGGCGGAGGGAACGTACAGGGGTTCTTTTCGGGTGTCACGGGTACTTCTGAATCTCATGTTTCTGCTTCCTTGTATTTGATGTATTTTTTGTTGCATCTATCATTTCCGGCGGGGGAGATGTTTCATCAGATACCGCCGGGCATTGCCGTAGTAAATTTGGTCGATGTCCTCCGCCGTCAAGCCTTCCTGTTTCAGAAGATCGGCGAGGGCGGGGAGACGGGAGATTTCCGCGAGGTCTGCGGGGGTGTCGGTGCCGTCGTAGTCACAGCCAAATCCCACACCATGAGGAGCGAGACGGTGGTAATGGCACAAATGCCGGAGCACATCCCGGGAGGAGACGGCGTCCTCGTCTGTCGTCAGATGAGGCGGACAGAGGCTGACCCCTGCCATCCCTCCCAGCCGAACCAGCCGGCGGAACCGTTCGTCGGTGAGATTGCGGGTATGAGCATGAACGGCGTAGGCATTCATGTGGGTTGCCACGGGGGAGACGTTTGCCGCCTCACAGAGATCGAGAATCTCGTCCGTGGATGGGAAGGATGCGTGGGAGATGTCGGGGAGAATCCCCAGCGTGATCATCTCGGAGACCGCTTCTTTTCCAAAATCGGTGAGCCCTTCCTCCGTATCGTGGGAGCCGCCGATGCAGGTTTTGCCGCCCCAGAGAGGGGTGATGACCCGCACGCCCCAGTCGAAGAGGGTTTTGACACGCTCCGCTTTTCCGGCGAGAATCCGGGCATCCTCCACGGTGAGAAGGAATGCGGCGTGAGCATCGGAGGCTTCGAAATCCGCCAGATCCTCGGCGGTGCGGAGAAGGGGGACGCTGTTTTTCGCGCACTCAGATTCCAGATATTCCCGCACGCGGAGAAACTGCTCCCAGCCTTCTTCGTCGGTGAGGAAAGGGGGGGTGAACACGGCGGCAAGCTGGACGTATTTGTCAAAGACTGCCGCCCGATTCAGGGAAATATGCAGATTGTTCTCGAGAATGGATTTCTTTTGGGTGTAGAGGGCGAGAGCGGTGTCGCAGTGGAGGTCGATGAGTTTCATGTGCGCTCCTTTCGGATTGTCGTCAGCGGGAGAATTTTCCCCTTTTCCGCACGGCATTTTCGTAGTGCCGGATGTCCAGAACCCGGTATACGGGGGATGCGGGATCCGCGTACACCTCCACCACGTCAATGCGGGGGAATTTGTCCCCGTCATAGGACTTTAGGTACGTGTCTGCGGCGGCGATGAGGTTCTGCTGCTTTTTCGCATCCACATGATCGGCGGGCGTGCCGAAGGGATCGGGCGCATCCGGATAGGCGTGACGCATTTTCACTTCCACGAAGACGAGGGCGGTATCGTTTTCTGCGATAAGATCGATTTCCCGCCGTCCCACGTAGACGTTCCGTCCCAGAATCCGGTAGCCCCGGCTTTCCAGGTAGAGAGCGGCGGATTCTTCCCCCAGATGCCCGAGTTGTCGGTTATGCATGGTCGCCTTCCTGCTTTTTCCGGAGCGCCGCCTCTAACTTATCGTGATCTCTTTCTAAAAAGGAGAGAAAACTCTTCCGATGGAGGGGACTGGGACCGTGCTCGTAAACCGCCAGCATATGCGCCGCTGTGGGATATCCCTTGTGCTTTTCCAGTCCCCAGAGGGGGTATTCCTTCGCTAACTCCGTAATGGCGCGGTCTCGGGTGACCTTTGCCAGAATGGATGCCGCCGCGATGGAGGGCGAGAGGGCATCCCCGTGGACGATGGGAATGGAGGGAATACCAAAATTCGTATTCCGGTTGCCGTCCACGAGAATCACACCGGGGGCGAGGGTTGTTTTCACCTGATCTACCGCCCGGCACATGGCAAGAAGGGAGGCGTTCAGAATGTTGATTTCGTCAATCTCTGCCGCGCTGGACTCCGCGATGCCGTAAGCAAGAGCGTTTGCGAGAATTTCATCAAACAGGGCTTCCCGCTTTCGTTCCGTGAGTTTTTTGGAATCATCCAGTCCTGCCGGGATCCATCCCTCGGGAAGAACCACAGCAGCGGCTACCACGGGACCGAACAGGGGGCCACGTCCCGCTTCATCCGTCCCGCAGACAATGCCGTAGGTGCGGGCGTATTCGCGGTCAAACTCACATTCCGGCATGGGGCTGACCCTCCGTTTTGGGTTTCGGTGTTTCCTTCGGCGGAAGTTCCAGGGTGATTCGACCGATTTTTGCCTCCCGGAATTCGTCCAGCACAATGTCCGCCGCCCGTTCCGTGTTCAGCTCGCCTCCGGAGAGGAGGAAACCGCGCTTTTTCGCAACGGCGCAGAGGAGATCGTAGGGGCTGTGTTCCGTGAGGGCGTCTTTGTCTAACTTATAGCGGGTGCAGAAGAGATCGGAGGAGTGGTCGTACAGCCGTTTGCAAAGGGCGGAAGCCAACTCTTCTTTGTCGAGAATGGCGTCCCGGATGGCACCTGTGAATGCGAGGTTTTCCCCCGTCATCCGGTCATCGAAGCGGGGCCAGAGAACGCCGGGCATATCGAGAAGCTCGAGTCCCACCGAGGTGGTGACCCATTGCTTGGTCAGCGTCACGCCGGGGCGATCCTCCACCCGGGCTTTTTTGCCGCCGCCCAGCCGATTGACCAGGGAGGATTTTCCCACGTTGGGGATTCCCACCACCATGGCGCGGATCTGCCGGCCTTCCATGCCCTTTTCCGCATAGCGGCGGAGTTTGTCAGCCAGAATTTCCCGTACCGCGGGGGTGATGGCTTTGACTCCGGTTCCCGTCACCGTGTCGATGGCGATACAGGCGTGGTCAGCGCGGGCGGAGAGGTAGCGGATCCAGCGGTCGGTGGCAGTGGGATCCGCCAGGGAGGATTTGGTTAAGAGAATGAGACGGGGCTTTCCCGCCGTCAGCCTGTCGATTTCAGGGTTGCGGGAGCTGGCGGGGATACGGGCATCCAAGAGCTCGATGACGATGTCCACGGCGGAGAGATTTTCGGAAATCAGCCGCCGGGTTTTCGCCATATGCCCCGGAAACCATTGTATGGTTTGAGATGGCATGGGGTGTCTCCGTTTCTTCGGATTTTTTGTTTCCTTGGGGAGGGAATCAGTCAAAGGGGTTTTCGAACACGGTGAGACGGTCAAAGGGCAGAATCCGTACGAGGGCT
>JAZSQX010000159.1:0-10716 GCA_045538235.1 Eubacteriales bacterium | reverse complement strand
GTCATGGCTTCGATAACGGCGTGGGGGTCACCTTCCAGAACGGAACGGTCCATGAAGGCACCCGGGTCACCTTCGTCGGCGTTACATACGACGTACTTCTTGTCGGAAACGGAAGCCTTCGCGAACTGCCACTTACGACCGGTGGGGAATCCGCCGCCGCCTCTTCCGCGAATACCGGAATCCAGGATGCACTTGATAACGTCATCGGGAGTCATTTCCTTCACAGCCTTTGCCAGAGCAAAGTAACCGTCCATGGCGATGTATTCATCAATCACTTCGGGGTTGATGACACCGCAGTTACGGAGAGCAACTCTCTTCTGCTTCTTATAGAATGCGGTTTCGTTCAGAGAAGCAGCAACTGCCTCTTCTTCCTGGTCATGTGCAGCACCGGTATCATTGTATACCAGACGTTCTACGATACGACCCTTCAGAAGATGTTCGGAAACGATTTCAGGGATATCTTCCGGGGTCACTCTGCTGTAGAAAGTGCCTTCGGGATAGACGATCATGATCGGACCGAGTGCGCAGAGACCGAAACAACCGGTCATGACGATTTTGACTTCCTCGTCAAGACCCTTTGCAGTGAGTTCTGCAGCGAGCTTTTCGCTGAGGGCAAGGCTGCCGGACGACGTACAGCCCGTACCGCCGCAGATCAGTACATGTGAGCGAATCATAAATGTTACTCCTCCTAAACTTAAATCTTGGCTGCGCCGATGGTGTATTCGGTGACAGGCTTACCGCCCTTGATGTGCTTTTCGATAACTTCCTTCGCACGTTCTGCCGTCATCTTGACGTAGGTCACCTTTTCTTTATCCTTTTCGTGAACCTCAACAACGGGTTCATACTGGCATACGCCGATGCATCCCGTCTGTGTTACGGTTACGGTTTCGGAAAGACCGGATTCGGAGATCCCTTCCACAAATGCATTGAGAACAGGGCGTGCGCCTGCTGCGATACCGCAGGTTGCCATACCAACAACGATGCGGATGTCGCCGGTGGAGGTACGCACAGCAACCTTGTCCTGCATTTTTGCCTTAATGGCCATAAGTTCCTCGAGTGACTTCATAGTGGTTTTCCTTTCTCTTATTAAAAAATAATAAACAATATTATCTCGACTCTGTGTCGGAATTACGCTCCGACGGCTTTTTCCCGGATTTCATCGTACTGTTCGGTCAGATATTCGCCGATCCACTGGAGAATATCGGGCTCGGACAGGGGGATTTCCTCTCCCAGCATTTCCCGCAGAGCGGCACAACTGAGACGGACTTCTCCGTTTTCGAAGCGGTGACTGAACACGAAATTGATCTCGGGAGCCCCCTGAATCAGGGTTTTCATCGTTTCTACGATGTCGCCGAGGGGAATGAAATCAATGTGGTTTTTCCCGAATTTCGCTTCCGTGGTGGTGCCGTGCTCCTCCGAAACGGTTTCCGAAACCGAGGTGACGTGAATATGTCCCCCCGTCATTTCGGCAAGCATTTTCAGAAAGGGGATGCCCAGCCCCACCTTGCGGGTTTTCCGGGTGGTGAAGAAGGGATTTTCCAGCCGTTCTACCTGTTCCTTCGTCATTCCGCATCCGTTGTCGGTGACGGTGAACCAAAGCCAGTTCCCGTCTTCCCGGAGCTCAATGGTAATCTCCGTGGCACCGGCTCTGACGGAATTCATCGTAATGTCCAGAACGTATAACGACAGTTCATCCATAACTTTCTTCTCCCATTGCAATTCATTCAGATATTCCAAGCAGGTAGTCGATGAGTTTTTCCCGGACGCGCGCCGATGAATAAGGCTCATCGTCCAGGTTGACCGCAAAATCCGCTTCTGCGATATCCCACAGATAGTGGGCATCGGAGGAAACCGCGCGGGGCAGATTCCGGATGGCAGGATATTTCTCCCGATAAGGCTCATACGAATCGGCGTCATGCAGTTCGAACGCCGTAAAGGGAGGCTCCGGCGGAAAATCACCGAGTACGGCAATCATCCCGTTGGATTGTCGGTCAATGTGGGCGGGATAGGCGACGCCGCCCCGTCGGATCACTTCCTTGTGCGCCTCTTCCAGTGAAATATCCGCGGCATTGATGAGGAGATATTCCTCTTCTCCCACCACCTGATCGTTTTCGTCCATGATGAACTGATGTCCGAACACGTCCGGTTTATTGGGGAACGGGATCCGCCGGCTTTCCACAAAGGCATCGAAATCCATGGCATCCTCGAGAGTCCGGAAGAGACACACCACGTGAATATCCTCCGCGGTGGTCAGTTCCATTCCCGCAACGGGGATGAGACCGTGGGATTTGGCCTGTTTGAAGAAAGCGGGGCAGTTTTTTGACGTATTATGGTCGGTGAGCGCCACGATCTGCAGACCGTTGATCGCCGCCATACCCGCGATATTGGCGGGAGTCATCTCGTCATCTCCGCAGGGGGAGAGGCAGGAGTGAATGTGGAGATCGCAGAAATACCGATTCATGATCCCGCGATCGCCCGGTCGATCTGCACGCACAGATCGTACACGGAAGCCTGGGAGGACAGGACGAGGATGTCGTTTTCTTCCGCTGCCTCCAGGGCTTCGGGAAGGAGTTCCACGCCTTCACAGAGCAGAACGGCAGCGGCTTCCGTCAGGCTGGCAACCGCAATGACGTTGGTATTCGCCATAATGGTGAGCCAGAGATTCTCCGCCTTCACGTGACTCATGGCGCGGCTGAGGAGATCCCCCGCATACACGCCGTGAAAATCCCGTTTTCCGATCTGTCCGGTGACAACTTTCAGAGAGAGCGTTTCGCATAATTCGGAAAGGTACATCGGTCATTCCTCCGGTGTTATGTCAGATTGATTGGAAGAAGCCCCTTCCCCGCTGTTCTTCAGGGGTTTGAGCTTTTCCAGGATGGATCGGTCTTTGTGCTGTTCCAGATACTCATGGAAGAGCATCCGCATGATGACGGTGCATTCATCCGCCGTAGTTTCGCCCTTGACGATATCCTCGGCAAACGCCATACAGGTGGGAGCGCCGCAGGAACCGCAGTCCAACTTGGGCAGACCCTCCGTAATGGTTTCAATATCACTCATCATCCGTCTTGCTTCCCGTCGGTCATCGGAGAGAAGGTTGTAGGGATTGTACTCCACCACATTCTCGTTGAAGAACTGATCGGGAATCCACTCACTTGCCGGACGGTTGGGGGATACGGGCAGGTACCGCTTCAGAGTCTGAAGACGCGCCTGGGCGATATACGGATTGGCTACCGTCATCGCACCCCCCACACACCCGCCGCTGCAGGCATTGAGCTCCACGAAATCGAGGGACGTAATATCCTCGTTGTCGATCTGATCGAGGACGCGGATACAGTTTTCGATTCCGTCCGCCGCAAGATAGCGTTCATTAAAGATCGCGGTGGATTCGCCCCCCGTGGTTGCCCAGCCGATTCCGATCATACCGGATTCCGTGAACTCCAGGGGTTCCTCTTCCCGCTTTTCCATCACGTCAAGAAGGGCAAAATACACGTCCCGTACCGAAAGCACGGCATCTATGTAATTCCGTTCTCCGGCGAAATCGTTTTTCACGTAACTTACCTTGGCGGGACAGGGAGAGATAAACACAATCCCGATGTCCTCGTCCGTCAGTTCCGGATGCTCCTTTTTCGCCTTTTCTCTTGCGAGGCAGGCGGCGATGTCCACGGGCGGCAGAATCGGCATGACATTTTCACAAAGGAAGGGATAGTTCATGCTGATCATCCGCATAATGGCGGGACAGGCGGAGCTGATCACCGGCTTCTTCACGTCGCTGCGTTTCACGTACAGTCTGGTGTACGCAGAAACCAGCTCGGCGGCGCAGGCAACCTCGAACACATCGTCAAATCCAAGATCCAGAAGACCTCTGAGGATATAGCCGATGTTATCCATGTTGTCAAACTGCCCGTAGAGGGAAGGCGCGGGCAATGCCACCGTATATTTGTACTGTTTGATGCACGACAGATCATCGTGCGTGGCTCGTTTTGCTTTATAAGGGCATACCTTGATACATTCACCGCAGTCGATACATCGATCCGGGCTGATGACTGCATGACCGTCCCGGATTCGGATCGCTTCGGTCGGGCATCGTTTGAGGCACGTGGTACAACCCTTACATTTTTCAAATTCGAGTGAAACCGAATGCTTGTAGTTTGTTGCCATAAATACCTCGTCGCTTGTCATAGATGCCGGAGGCAGATCACAGGGTGACTTTCATGGTTATGGTCGTACCAACACCGACCACTGTATCAATATGCATGGAATCGGTGTACTTTGCCATATTGGGAAGCCCCATACCAGCACCGAAGCCCAGTGCACGGATATTATCCCGCGCGGTGGAGAACCCCTCCTGCATGGCGAGTTCCACATTGGGGATACCGGGTCCCTTGTCACTCAGAATGATCACAATTTCGTCATCGGTGACCTCCACGTCAGCGGTTCCGCCGTTTGCGTGGATCACCATGTTGATTTCCCCTTCGTACATCGCAATGGAAACCTTGCGGATGACGTCCGGAGAAAATCCCAGTTGCCGCAGTTTTTTCTTCACTTTTACCGATGCTTCACCGGCGGAAGAAAAATCCTGACCGTCTACATCAAAATGGAATCGAATGATCTCAGACATCGGCACTGCACCTGCCAAGTCCTGCGGAATAAAGAAGTCCGCATGCCTCATAGGCACGAAGAGAACTGCGCATGACGACGATGCCGCATTCTCTTGCCAGTTCAATCATGTCCTCCGTGGGAGTTTTGCTCCGCACGAACACCACGCAGGGCATATCCATCATATTCGCCGTCCGAATGACCTGCGAATTGAGGAGCCCCGTGATGAGAACACCCTGATCCTTTACAAAAGCCAGCACGTCACTCATCATATCACTGCAGCAAGCGGAAGAAACGTCGTTTCCCAGACATTCCTCTCCACAAAGCAATTCTGCGCCGAGAAGATCTTGAATTTCACTGATTTTCATATTGACTCCCATCTGCTCATGGCAGCACCTTAAATTGCGGCTGATTTTCCTCGTTCTGGAATATCAGTTCTTATACTTGGCAATAATATCGGGGAGCATTTCGGGTTCCAGTCTGCCGTATACGTCTTCCCCAATGGTCAGAACGGGAGCAAGGCCGCAAGCACCGATGCATCTGGTTGCTTCCAGGCTGAACTGCAGGTCTTCGGTGATACCGCCGGCGGGAATGCCGAGAAGACCTTCCAGTTTTTCCATCAGAATGCCGGAGCCCTTCACGTAGCAAGCGGTACCGAGACATACAGCCACGGGATGTGCGCCCTTCGGATTGAGAAGGAACTGCGCGTAGAAGGTTACGACACCATACACTTCGGAAT
The DNA here is from genome assembly GCA_045538235.1 of Eubacteriales bacterium. GTDB lineage: Bacteria > Bacillota > Clostridia > Oscillospirales > CAG-272 > UMGS1696. The sequence goes on along the minus strand of JAZSQX010000159.1, from coordinate 5,381 downwards.
AGGGGATGCCCATACCGAGTGCGATGTGACGCTGCACTTCTTCGGGAAGGTATCCGTAGATGTCCTGTGCCTGCTGCAGAATGGGCATGAGTGCGCCGGGTTTGTCCTTGTTGGCAGCAATCACTGCGTCAAGGGCAGCGAGCTGTTCGGGCGTACCCTTGAACGGAACGGATGTCATTGCTTTTTTCATAGAACTTTTTCCTCCTGGATATATTTCATTTTTTATTTATCACAGAACGTTTCCACTGCATCAGCAGCCTGTTCGAGATAATCGTTTTCCATCAGTTCGATCACACCGCGGTCGATGAGAGCGGACAGTTTTTCGTCAATGGGCATTCTCGCAAGAAGCGGGATTCCATATTCGGCGCAGACCTCTTCCGCCTTGGATTTGCCGAAGACGTGAAGTTCCTTGCCGCAGTCGGGGCATCTCACGTAGGACATATTTTCCACCAGTCCGATGACGGGGATATTCATAAGAGCCGCCATATTGACTGCCTTACCCACGATCATGGAAACCAGATCCTGGGGGGTGGTCACGATAATGATACCGTCCAGCTTAATGGACTGGAATACGGTCAGGGGTACGTCTCCCGTTCCCGGAGGGCAGTCGATGAACATATAGTCCACATCTCCCCAGACCACGTCGGGCCAGAACTGCTTTACGGTACCCGCAATCACAGGGCCTCTCCAGACCACAGGACGGGTTTCTTCCTCCAGAAGGAGGTTCACGGAGATCATCTTGATGCCGGTTTTGGTTGCCAGGGGAAGGAGACCGTCTCCCGTAGAGAGGATGTCTCCCTTGACCCCAAACGCCTTGGGGATGGACGGACCCGTAATGTCCGCGTCCAGGATGGCACACTTCAGATCTCTTCTCTGCATGATCGTCGCCAGCATGGAGGTGACGATGGATTTCCCCACGCCGCCTTTACCGGAAACCACACCGATCACGTGCTTTATATTTGCATCCTTATGCGGTGCGTCGTACTGAGGTGCCCGGGAAGAGCAATTCGCACTACACGTGGAACAATCATGGGTGCATTCGTTATTCTCTGCCATATACTATTGATCCTTTCAGTAAACTGAATCCGGCAGGAAAAACCGGACATTCCCGTCTTCCCACACGTACTCATGCTTATTATATAACAAAACCCTTCAAATTACAAGAGATTATGAAAAAAAGGTGCGGAAATCGGGTGTTTTTCGAAAAGATTTTTTTGCCGCCGCGGTGGATGATTCACAAAGGAACCAACCATCCCCCGCAACAGCCAAAAAAATGAAAAAACCGACCGGCGTGATGGCTTTTTCACACCACCGCCGATCGGCTGTTTTCTGTATTTATGTGGGCTGTGCGGCTGTTTTTCTCCGGATGACGATTCGCCGGATTCCAAACACCAAGACAAGCACCAGTGCCGGAACGAGTGCCGCGGCAGATATCCATCCCCCGCAGGGAGAGCCGGCTACAAACCGAGATGCACCGGGCACGTACAGCACCAGCGCCGCCATCAAAATGGAACCTCCCACAAGGAACATGGGAGCGGTACCAAAATGCCGCCGTTTTTCCCCGCCGCGTGTCATAATTCCGATCGCCACCACCGCCCCGGAGAGAAGCACCGCCGACTCCAGGATGGAACGGGCACAGTCTTCCGAAATTGCTCCGCCGGAGAAGGTCAGCACGCCCCGTGTCACCGGGATCAAAAGTGCCAGAAGCCCCCCCCAGACAGCACCCAGCAGAACACCCCGCCGGGAATCCGGAATGGGGGTCGTTTTTTTATAGGGAAGGTCGTTTTTTTCGAACGCCATCGTCAGCACCGCGCCGAAATCGAAAATCAGTCCCCAAATGAGGATGAACACCGCACTGCACAGGGGCACATCAAAGAAAATCGCCGCAAACAGCACCAGCAGTCTGGCACATTGGGATGTCGTCATATACAGCACCGCCGAACGGATATTACCGAGAATCCGCACCGACGCGCGCATGGCAGATACAATGCCGCCGATACCGCCCGCGCCCGCCTCAATCTGCTGTGCCGCCGGATAGATCACCGAAGCGGCATGACGGGACAGGCATTCCGGCACCGCGTGGAGATCGGAATTGGCAACCGTAAAGCCCACATCCGCACGACTGAGTACCCCGCTATTCCGGGGATTCCGTGCCACCGCCGCCACCGTGCGATCCTCCGCCGTCAGGCACCGGATGGCATCCGCATACGCCGAGCCCAATTCCGATTCCCGCACGTCGCCGAAGGAGACGCTCATGCCGTCGGCTCCAAGAGATTGCGCCAACTCTTCCGACAATTCCGAGCCGTTCACTCGCAGGGTATGCCGGTTGAACAGCCCGAAGCGATGGCAGTAGTACAGGTCTTCTTCCGGAAATTCCGTAAACAGTACCGGCTTGATGCCCCGCTGTCTCAGATACGCCACACTTTCCTTTACATCGGCTTCCGTTTCCTGTGCCAGCGCAAAATACCCCACGAAGATCATCCGCCGGGTCAGCACCGGGAGTCGGTTCAGCTGGGTAAAGGGCGACAACCGCCGCGCTACCGCCACAATGCGGGCACCCTGATATTCCAGGTGAGCGCATTCGGTAAAAATCTGCCGTCTGAGCTCCTCCGTCAGCAGGGTTTCGCCCCCATCCTCACCCTCCGCCGTGTCACAGCACCGCAGAATCGCATCAATGGGACCGCACGCCGCCGCCCATACTTCTTCCTGTTCCACAATCAGGGAGATTTCCATCCCATGCCCCACGGTGCGGCTGTCCGCATGATCCAGCACCGCCGAGCCGGAGGAAAAATCGGTATCGTGTTCCCGCACCCAGGCGTCAATTGCCCCTTGTACCGTTTCTTCCAATACGGAAACACGTTCCGGGGAAAAACTCGCCGCCATGCCACGGTTCGTCTGTGCCGCTGCCGCCGAAGCCAACTGAAGAAGCCGTTTCACCGGATCCCCGCCGCCGCTTCCTTTGGGGAACGTCTTTCCCAGAACCCGAACGGAAAGGAGTTCTCCCCGTCCCGACTTGAAGAAAGAGGATCCGCAGAACACCAGAATATCCGGGGAAGCCGCCCCTTCAATCCGCGCGGGATCCCGCAAGATCGCACGGGCATGATCGCCACGCCGTCCGCCGTCTGCCGCATCCCGGATCTGCACCGCCACGATGATGTACCCAATGGTGGTGAGAAACTCACTCATCGCCGCCACCGCCATGGCAATGGTATCGAGGAATACCTCCGGCAGCGTTCCGTTCTGTCCGAAGAAGAGGGAGAAACCCGTGAGAATCAGCACCCACGCCAGCATGATGAGGCTGGTATTCCGGCATCGTGCCGTCAGCTTCTCCACAACGGGCAGCTGCTCCAGGGGACGAATCTCACATCCCCCCGTTTTCCGCACCGTCAGCGCATCCTCCCCGCACGCCGTCGCCGCAATCCGCAGGGATCCGGACAGCACGAGAGACCCGGCAAACAGCATATTGGAGCGAAATTCGCAGGGCACTTCCCCGCCCTCCGCTTCGGTTCGAATGACCGTTGCAAATTTATGTACCGGGGCTTTGTTTTCGGTGATGCCCCGCTCCACAACCACGGAGTCCTCCCCGGACACCACCCGTCCGTCACAGGGAACGGTGTCCCCCGCCTCCAGAAACACGATGTCCCCAGGTACAATCTCCGTCGCAGGAAGCAGCCGTACGCTCCCCTCCCGGATGACGGAGGACACGGGAATCCGCTCCCGCGCCGCCCCTTCCAGAATCCGGTTGGCACGGATATAGGTGATTCCGCGTAAAAATCCCCCGATCAGCAGAAGGACAATCATGGCACCCGCTTCGATCTGTTTATCGAACAGGGCAGCCGATGCCGCGCTGATGACGAGGAGAAGAGACGCTCCGTCGAGAAGGGTTGCCTTTGCCGCATCCACCGCAGAGGTATGACGGACGCGCCACACGGAATTGGAGCCGAATTTCCGCCGACGGCGACGGGCTTCCCGTTCGTCGAGCCCCTTGTACATATCCGTTTTCAGGGCTTCGAGAACCTGTTCTTCCGGCAGAAGATGCCAATCGTTTCTGTCTTTCATGTCTCTCACTCTGTTGTCGTTTGATTTTTGAGGATCCGTGATCCGTTATCCCGCCGTTACGACGATGTGTTCTCCCGCTTCATCCATCACCGTGTCCACCGTGATCCGGTGTACGTCGCCCCTCTTGGCAATAAGGACTTCGGCAATGCCGTCTTCAATTTCCGTCTGGATGAAGCGCCGCATATTCCGCGCCCCATACTTGGCGGAATAGGACCGCTTCGCCACATAATCCCGGCAGGCGTCGGTGAAATGACTCCCGATCCCCTTCTTCTCCAGCACCTCGCCAAGATCCGCCAGCATGAGAGCCGCGATCTCTTTGAAATTCTCTTCCGTGAGGGGATGGAAGGTGATGATCTCGTCCACCCGGTTGATGAATTCGGGACGGAGGAATTCCTCCAGCGCCCGTTTTGTCTTGTCTTCCGCCGCCGCTTTGGCAGAAACAGCAAATCCCGGCTTGTTCTGGGCATAGGTGCTGCCCGCATTGGTGGTCATGACGATGATGGTACTCGAGAAATCCACCTGCTTCCCGTGGGAGTCGGTGATGACCCCGTCATCGAGAATTTGCAGAAGGATGTTCATCACGTCGGGGTGCGCCTTTTCGATTTCGTCAAAGAGGACAACGGAATAAGGCTTGCGGCGGATTTTCTCCGTCAACTGACCGGCGTCATCATAGCCCACGTATCCCGGAGGCGATCCGATGATGCGGGACACGGAGAATTTGTCCATAAATTCGCTCATATCCAGCCGGATCAGGGTCTCGGGAGAGGAAAAGAGATCCGCCGCAAGCACCTTTACCAGCTCCGTTTTACCAACCCCCGTGGGTCCTGCAAAAATGAAGGACACGGGCTTCCGCTTATAGGACACGCCTGCCCGGTTCCGTCTCACTGCCCGGGAAACGGCGTTCACCGCCTCCGCCTGTCCGATAATCCGGGAGGAAAGTCGGGCATCCAGATGCTCTAATTTTTCGTATTCGCTCTCGGCAATGGTGGAAGCGGGAATCCCCGTCCAGATTTCGATGACGTCTGCCAGATCCCCTTCCTTCATCCGCACGTTGCCGCAGATTTCGTCAAGCTCTCCCAGCCGGTTGCCGATGCGGATTTCCTCCGCCCGCAGATCCGCCAGCTTCCGATACCGTTCCTCCGTCTCCTCGGGTGTGAGCTTGGAGGCATCCTCTGTGCCGATGGTGTTTTCCAGTTCTGCAATATCCCGCTGCACCGTCACCCGGCGTTCTGCCAGTTCGTGACGCTCGTTGATCTCCGGCGTGTGAACCGCAATATGCGCCGCCGCCTCGTCGATGAGGTCGATGGCTTTATCGGGGAGAT
>JAZSQX010000060.1:0-9062 GCA_045538235.1 Eubacteriales bacterium | reverse complement strand
GGGGGGGGGGGGGGGGGGGGGTGGGGGGGGGGGGGGGGGTGTGGGGGGAGGGGAGGGGGGGGGGGGGGCTTCCGTTTCCGGCTCCGTTTCGGGGATGTTCCGCTCCGCGTAGGGAATCACGTTTTCAAAGAGATCCCCCCCGACCGTGTCTGCCCCTACGGTGGTATGATACAGCCCGTAATAGCAGGGGGAGTAGGAGGCAATTTGGGTGGCGCGGGTGATGGGGGCAGCATCGGTTCCGTAAATCCAGCCGTAGAACCAGGTCCAGTGCTGGGACTTGTGGTGGGAGAAGCCCTCTTGGGTCACTTCAAAGGCAGTTTTGCCGCCGAATGCCGTGAGGGGCTCGTCCAGATTCAGGACAATGCCGTTCTGCTCGTAGAGATGGAGATAGGTTTTCTCGGGAAGCCACGTAGTCGCGGAGCTTTCCGGATAGAAATCGGGATTGCCGCATCGGTTGAGAGCTTCGGTAAGAGATTCGGCGCAGAGAATGTGAGTGCCGTGGCCGTATTCCCCCTTCAGATCGTGGGAAACCACCACCAGGGGACGGAACCGACGAATGAGCCCCGTGATATAGGATACGAAATCTTCCGTCGTCACGCCCGCGTTGGCAAAAGCCGTGACTGCGCCGTCCCGGGATTCGGAATAGACATCCGGGAAGTCGGACATGACGGGATAATGGGTGACTCCCACCGCCCAGAGTCCGTTCAACTGTTCGTGGGAGCGAAGATGATCGTAGTAGCCGTAGAGATCAAAGTGCTGGACGATGTAGGCAACCTGCACGTCATAGCCTCGTTCTCCGGCATACAGGGGGAGAATGCCGGCGAAAAAGAGCTGTTCATCGTCGGAGTGGGAGGAGATCAGAAGCAAGTCCGCCTCTTCGCATGGGGGCTCCCACCGCTGTACCCAACTGGGGAGGGTTCCGTCGGAGAAGGCGTAAATGTCCGAGAGAACAGCGCCCCCCGGGAAGGTCAGCGTGAGAGAGCGGGCGTTGTCACCGAGAAGGGAGACCACGTCCACGTATTCATGAAGAAAGGCATTAGAACCGCAGGTGACACTCTTGCCGGAGAGGCTGTCCGTGAGAGTCCAGGGGCTGGGAATGCGGTCAAAAACGAGATAGAGTCCCTGGAAGGAGTCCGCACGAGTGATGGTGATACTGGCGCTTGCCGGAATTTCGGTATAGGTGGAGTAGTTGGCATCGCTCAGTCGTTCGGGGGCGTTGACTCCCGCGGCGGTGACGGATGCATTGGCATAGGTGGCATCCGCAGCGGCGGCGGGCAGGGTGAACATCAGAAGCCACGCGGCGAGGAGTCCCAGAAAGAGGGTGAAGGTATGTTTTCGTGTAGCGGTCATTTTTATGAATAACCCCCCATTTTGTAGTTGGTTCTATTTTAACATTTTTCAGAGGAAAAAGCAAGAGATATTCGTTTTTTTCGGGATTTCTTACGGCGTTTTCAAGGAATCCCGAACTCCCGGGGGTGTGACGGCTTATCATGGAACGGGGAGGACACGTCGAAGAAAAATCCCCGCGAAATTTTGCGAAAAAGGGAACTTTTTCGCTTCCCTGGACGTCTAATAAAGAATTTCGTAAAAACGGGAGTGTACGGTATGAGACACGTGGGGACAAAAGAAACATTTGGCAGAGGTGCCGTCCGGATCACGGTAATCGTGGTGACGGTGCTGGTGTTTCTGCTGACAGCGGCATACGGGGTGATGTGGATTCTGGTGAACGGACCGTCTCCCACGGCACGGCGGCTTTTCGTTTTGTCCGTGAAGGAAACCTCTGCGGGGGGATTTTTAGCGGATCTCTACCTCTCCGAAGAGGAAATCAACCAGATTCTCGGTACCTCCGGAGGCGAAGAGCGGGAAGAGGAAAAGATGGATGCCTCGCTGATCTCCCTGCCGAAGAAAGACGAGGAAACACCCGGCAATACCGCATCTCCCGATGGAGCAGAATCCTCCCCGAGCCAGACCCCGGACGAATTGGCTGGGGAAGGGAACCCTCAGACACCGGAACAGCTGGAGTCGGAGGAAGCGTCCCCCCTCGACGGCATCGAAGTGGTGGATGTGGAAGGCTCTACGTATAACGGAAAACTGATGATCGTGAAGGATCCCACCCGGGTATTTGTGGGGGTGCCGGATGCCTATGGAGAAAACTGCTCCGGGCTGACGGTGGCGGCGATGATTGAGAAATACGACAGCATTGCGGGCACCAACGCCGGTGGCTTCTACGATCCGAACGGAAACGGAACCGGGGGCATTCCCGACGGGCTGGTCATTTATGAAGGCGAACTGCTCTGGGGGGATCTCTGGGGCACGTACGATTTGGCGGGGCTGGATGGGAACGGAATGCTCCACGTGGGGAAAATGACCGCACAGCAGGCACTGGATCTTGGGGTGCAGTATGCGGCGTGTTACGGACCGGCTCTTGTGATCAACGGAAAAGCGGCGGGCGGTGCCTGGGGTCTTGGGGGAGGGCTCAACCCCCGAACTGCCATTGGACAGCGGGCGGACGGCGCGATTCTTCTCCTTGTCATCAACGGGCGCTCCATTGGGAGTCTTGGCGCCACTCTCGACGATCTGTCGGAGATCATGCTTGCCCATGGGGCGGTGAATGCCAGCAATCTGGACGGTGGCTCCTCTTCCCTTATGATACTGGAAGGGGAATACCTGACATCCAGCGCCTATATTTTCGGTGAACGGGTCGTAGCGACGGCAATTTTAGTGAGAAAATAACGGGTTAAGACGATGAAAATACAACGATTCTGGAAAATTTATATCTCGGTCACGGTGATTGCCGCGGCGGTTCTTCTTTGCGGGATGGGGGTCTTCTACGACTTCATCCGGGCATACGAGCAGTCCCAGCCCGGTTATACCGCCGATTCCTACGCTGCGGGTGTGACCCGGAGAAACCTGCGCGCCATGGTGGAGGAGGCAGTAAAAGAAATGCCGGCATTCCTGGAACCGGAAGAGGAAGCGGTGCGGATTCTGGCGGAGAGTTTGCCTGCGGGAACATACACCTGCCGACGGATTCTGTCTCTGGGGGATACCCAAAATCCCGTATACGGACTGTATAGTGGGGATTTGCTTCTCGGTCACGTGACCCTGGGCGAAGGAAAAAGCGGACGGTATGGATTCCGCTCATGGGTGGTGAAGAGTGCCGTTCTGTTGCCGGAGAATATTCCTGCACAGCGGCAGACGTACACCATGTTTGCGCCCTCGGGCAGTACGGTGACGGTGAACGGAACGGTACTGGGGGACGAATGGATGACGGAAGCCGAAGTCCCCTATCCCAGCGTCTCCCCCTTTGAAAACTGGGGGACGGAAACGGGCATCCGCTACGATGTGGATCTTCTGATGAAGCCGGAGGCGGTGTGTACCCTGGATGGGGCGGAATGTACCGTGTTTGCTGAGGGAGAGGGATTCTACTTCTTCCAGCCCCAGCAGGAAATCCGCACCTGCCGCATTGTGGTACCCGAGGGAAGTGCGGTGACGGTGAATGGTGTGCCGCTGACGGAGCAGTACGCGGAAGGGGAACGGATTCCCTATGAATACAGCCCGGTGGAACAGGATCGGGAGCCGCTTCCCGTGGCGGTGTCCTATACGGTGGCGGGACTCCTTGAGCTCCCCACGGTGGAGGCGGTGCTGGACGGTGCGGTGGTTCCGGTGGAATGGGACGAAGAGAGTGCTTCTTTCACGGGAACCTATCCGGCGGAATTGCAGTATACCTGCGTGATCGCGGCACCGGCTGGCAGTACCGTGACGATCCGGGGACTGGATGCCTCTCCCTGGCTCACCGAGAAAACGGAAAGTCCCTATGCCTTGCTGTTTGAAGAAATCGGCGCGCCCCCGGCTTTGGTGCAGTACCGCATTCCGGGACTCTATCTGCCTCCGGAGGACGTGGCGGTCATATGGAACGGACAATCCCTTCCTGTAACGTCGGGGATGGAGGGCAACCTTTCCTCCTGGGATGCTAAGTATCCCGAAACGGAGAATGAAGCGGCTGCTGCTCTGGCGCGTACCTTCGCGGAGACGTATTTCCACTACACCTCCCGGGGTTACGACGGACTGTATACCAATTTGGCGCAGGTGCTGGCGTTTGTCAATCCCAGCTCTGCCCTGTACCAGCGGATTCAGAATTCCGTCAACGGGTTCTATTACGTGACTCCCGCCACTTCCATGGAATACAAAAAGCTGGAGGTGGAGCGCATGACGGAAATCCAGCCGGGATGTGTGATCTGTACGATGGCGTTCGATATCGATCAGTATGTCTACCACGTCAACCGCCGCTACTCCGGCACCATGACGCTGTATCTGGAACAAAGCGGTGATACGTATCGAATCGGCGGCATGAGCATTGAAAACGACTGAAACCAATCCTATTATGTTTATAAGGAGAAAATCTCATGAAACTGGAGAGAATCTTCCTGACAGGCGAGGGGAAAGAAGCGTATCTGGACGCCTATCTTGCCGACAAAACGGCGAACTTTACGAGAAAAGCGCTGTTAGTGATTCCCGGCGGCGGATACAGCTGCGTGTGTGCCGACCGAGAAGGGGAGCCCATCGCCCAGGCATTCCTGCCCTACGGGTATCAGGCATTTGTGCTTCATTATCACACGGCGAAGGAAAAGCCGTTCCCCGTGCAGCTGATTCAGACGGCAAAGGCGATCCGCCACATCCGGGATCACGCGGAGGAATACGGGATCCATCCGGAACAGTTGTTTGTGGTGGGATTTTCCGCAGGCGGACATTTGGCGGCATCGGCGGGGGTTCTCTGGAAGCATCCCGCTGTGCTGGAACAGGTGGAAATGCCCTACGGATACAACAAGCCCAACGGAGTGATGCTGATCTATCCCGTGATTTCGTGGGAGTATCATAAGTTCTCCTTCCAGAATCTGTGGTGCCGTGGGGAATTGACGGAGGAACAAAAGGAGCAGTGCTCCATTGAAAAGCACGTGGACAAGGACAGCGCCCCCGCATTCATTCTGCACACCTCCAACGATCAGGTGGTGGACGTGCGCAATTCGCTGGTTCTGGCGGAGGCGTACACCAAAGCGGGGCTGGAATACGAGATGCATATCTACCCCGATGCGCCCCACGGTGCGGCTCTCAGCAATGCCATCACAGCGGGGACAAATCCCAAATGGAATAACGCCTCCATCGCTGAGTGGGTTCGTCAGGCGGCGGCATGGGGGGAAACGCAAGTCAGTCGCTGAAGGAACGACGCTGCCGGAAAGGAACCGTGCCTCCGGGGAGAGAAAGAACGCATGAAAAACCGCTCCGAATGGTACCATTTCCGTACGATCGGGGCGGTTTTCTGTGTTATGCCCGTTTCTTTTGGGCAATCTTTTGGATGATGTCAATGGCGTAATGCACCGCAAGTCCCACCGCAATGGCAACGACCAGATCAAAGAGGACGGTGAGCGCAAAGGTGAGAACGAGGACAAGGGTTTCATAGATTGGTGCTTTTTTGCAAATGGAAACAAAATGCCGCCACTCGCTCATGTTATAGGCAACCAGAAAGAGAACTGCCGCAATGACGGGCATGGGGATGAATGCCGCGTAGGGCATAAACACCACCAGCACGAAAAGAAGCACCAGGGCATGGACGATTCCCGAAATGGGGGAGCGACCGCCGTTCTTCACGTTTGCCGCTGTTCTGGCAATGGCACCTGTGGCGGGAATTCCTCCAAAGAGCGCGGAGCCGATGTTTCCCACGCCCTGTGCGATCAGCTCTGTGTTGGAGTTGTGGGTGTCCCCGATCATCTTGTCCGAGACAACGCAGGAAAGGAGGGATTCGATCGCCGCAAGAATGGCAATGGTAAAGGCGCTGGGCAGGAGGGAGATGATTTTTTGAGCATCCATGGCAGGGAGCGAGAAGGGGGGCAGGGATGCGCTGATGGTATAGAGATCCCCGATGGTGTTGACGCGGAGTCCCGTGAGGGCGATAACTACGGTGAGAACCAGAACGGCAACCAGAGAACCGGGGATTTTTTTGCTGATTTTCGGCCAGACAATCAGGATTCCGAGAGCCACAAGCCCGGTGCCCAGTGCCAGAGGATTCAGCGTGGTGATGGATTTTGCGATGGCTTCCAGCTTTTCGACCGCTTCCACTGCAACGGTACCGGGAGCGAAGGTGAGACCGAGAAAATCCTTAATTTGCCCGATGACGATGGTGACGGCAATCCCCGAGGTGAAGCCCACCGTGATGGTTTCCGGTATGTATTGGATCAGGGAACCAAGCCGCAAAAGCCCCAGAATCACCAGAATCACACCCGCCATGAGGGTTGCCAGAGCGAGTCCGTCCATGCCGTGTTGGGCAACGATTCCCGCGACAATGGCGGCAAAGGCGGCGGTGGGACCCGAGATGTTCACGCGGCTTCCACCCAAAGCGGCAATGACAAATCCTGCCACAATGGCGGTGTACAGCCCCTTTTCCGGGGAAACCCCCGACGCGATGGCAAGGGCAATGGAGAGGGGAAGGGCAATGATCGCAACAATGATGCCCGCGATCAGATCGGAGACAAGCTGCTTTTTGGAATAGCCCTTCCGGAGATCAAGAAGTTTTGGTTGGAATGTCTTCATGATAAGTCCTTTTTCTACATTTTATAATAGCAATCTATTTTACACCTTTTGGGGGACAAACGCAAGGGTTTTCGGGAAATATTTTCAAAAAACCACAGGATTTGCCGGCACAAAGTCAGCCTTGACAAGACCTGCCAAATCTGCTAAAGGAAAAAGGGTCTGCTGCATACGAAAAAACGAAATGGCAGCAGACCTGTATTTATTTTCGAAAAAACTTGACATATCATGCAAAATCGTGTATAATCTCTGTATATTCTTTCCGGCAACTTGAAAGGACATTGTTATGGAAAACATTCAGTATTTGATTTCGATTGCGCTTTATATGCTGGCAGTGGTGCTGATCGGCGTCTACTGCTCGAAAAAAGCCAACAAGAGCTCCGACGACTACTTCCTCGGCGGTCGTACTCTCGGTCCCTGGGTTTCTGCCATGAGTGCCGAAGCCTCTGACATGAGCGGCTGGCTCCTGATGGGGCTTCCGGGACTTGCCTATTGGTGTGGTCTCGCCGATGCGGGCTGGACGGCTATTGGTCTTGCTCTCGGTACCTACCTCAACTGGCTGATCGTTTCGAAAAGACTTCGCCGCTACAGCGAACGGGTCGGTGCTATTACCATTCCGGACTATTTCTCCAACCGTTTCCATGAGAAAAAGCCCATCCTTCTCGTTATTGCGTCTCTTTTGATTATCGTATTCTTCACGCCCTATGCCGGCTCCTGCCTGATGGCGTGCGGAAAACTGTTCTCCCAGCTCTTTGGGACAAGCTATGAGCTGATGGTGGTCGTTTCGGCTCTGTTCGTTCTGGCTTACACCTTCCTCGGCGGGTTCCTCGGGGAATCTCTCTCCGACTTTATGCAGTCCATCGTCATGGTCATTGCACTGATTCTGGTGCTCGGCATTGGTATTTTCCAGGCCGGCGGCATCGGTGCTGTCATTGAAAACGCACAGAATATTCCCGGCTTCTGGAGCTTGCTTACCAGCGCCTCTCCCACATCGGAAGTGGTGGACGGTGCGGTGGTGTTCGGTTCACCAAGCAACATTGCGGGTATGACCATCGCCTCCGGTCTGGCTTGGGGTCTCGGCTATTTTGGTATGCCTCAGGTGCTTCTCCGATTCATGGCAATCCGCAGCGAAAAGGAACTCACTCTCTCCCGCCGCGTTGCGCAGATCTGGGTTACGATCTCCCTCCTCGCCGCCATCACCATCGGTATCGTCGGTCGTGTTCTCTACCCGGCTCAGTATCTCGATAAGGCTTCCGCTGAAAACATCTTCATTCTGATGTCCACCAGTATGCTTCCCGCTCTTCTGGCAGGTCTGGTCTGCGCAGGGATTCTGGCGGCTTCCATCAGTTCTTCCGACTCCTACCTCTTGATCTCTGCATCCGCTATTACCAAGAATATCTACAAGGGTATCATGCGCAAGAATGCATCCGACAAGGAAGTTATGTGGGTGACCCGCGGTATTCTGATCGCCATTACGCTGTTCGCTATGCTGGTGGCAACGGGCGGAAACCAGGTTATCTTCACCATTGTGGACTTCGCCTGGGCAGGACTCGGCGCAACCTTCGGTCCCCTCATGCTCTTCTCCCTCTTCTGGAAGAAGACATCCTATCCTGCAGCGATCGCGGGGATGGTTACGGGCGGCGTCACCGTCATTGTCTGGAACTTCTTCATCTCGAAGCTTGGCGGCATTTTCGCAATCTACGAGCTGCTTCCCGCATTCATTATCTCGAGCATCGTGATCGTTGTGGTATCTCTCCTCACGGGAGCCCCCGACAAGGAAATCCAGGCGGACTACGATGCAGTGGTAACGAAATAATCTTACGGTATAATACAAAACGACCGGTGAGTCTCTACGGCTTTCCGGTCGTTTTTTTTTGCGTTTCCCGAAAGCGAAATCTTGACTACTTCGATCTTTTGTGGTATAATATATTATTCAAATCAGGAAAGTGTTTCTATTCTTTCCTTCCAGTCACTATGACCAATATCTTGTATATAATCTTTCCATATAAAGGAGGTAAATTTATGAAAAGATTACTTTCTTCTGTCCTTGCGTTGGTAATGCTCGTAACGGCTTTTCCAGTTGCGATCTTTGCCGATGAGCCGGCAACTGCGGCCAATACAGGCGCAATGACAAACCCGAACCAGGACGCCGGCGTCGTTTTGAATAAAATGGCAGTCCCGCATCTTGGCACAGACGGAAACCCGGACGGTACGATCGATATTACCATCGAGGCATACACGACCGGTGTTGTAACAAGCAGTACGAAGGTCACACCCGCCGATATCGTTCTGGTTCTTGATATGTCAAGAAGTATGGAAGACGGCGGACAAACCCAGACGGTGTATCAATATACGCCTGTTTATGGAACAAAATATTCCAGAAGAGTTTCCGGACGATATATAGATGCCTACGGATTTTCATCCAGCAATACTTCCTATTATGTGAAGGATGGAGAAGAATACGTAAGAGTATCAAGAAGCAG